>JAJZRM010000156.1 GCA_021802685.1 Deltaproteobacteria bacterium
ATTTCACGACCGCTCCGCGCGGCGGCGCGAACCGCTGGGTGCGCCCGCGGACCGCCTGAGCGGGCGCACCCGCCGCCCCGGCCGGCTGGAAGATGGCATCGAGGGTTTTCGCGAGGTCCTGGGCCAGCGCGTAGGTCAGGCGGAAGACCCTCATCTCGCCGGGGGTATCCACGTCGATCTGCTCGATGATCCCCATGATGCGGTCGATGTTGGAGCGCGAGTCGATCAGGAGGATCGTGTTGGAGGTGGAAAAGGCGGAAACCAACCCGTCTTTCGAGACGATCGGCGTCAGCAGCTGGACGACCTCGGGGGACTCGACATGCTGCAGCGGCACGAGGCGGGTGATGAACTCCGCTCCCGGGAAGCCGGCCTTTCCGGTTTCCGTGGTGGGGATCGTGTCCTGCCGGGCTTCCCTGGCCGGAATGATCTTGATCGTGTTCCCTTGCTCGACGACGGTGAACCCCTTGACCTGGAGGACGGACAGGAACACGTTGTACGCTTCCTCCCCGGTCAGTTTTTTGGGAGAGATGATCGTGATCTTTCCCTGGACCCGCTCGTCGAAGATGAAGTTCTTCTTCGTCTGCTCGCTCATGAACTTGATGAGGACCGGCAGGTCCACGTCCGTGAAATCCATGGAGAAGGAAACCGGGGTGCGGCCGGGCCGTTCCGGCCTGGCGGTTCCCGCCCCGCGTTCCGGAGGTTCCGGCGCGGGAGCCGGCCCCGGCGGCGGCACGGCCTCCGTCGGGGGCGGTTGCGAAGGCGCGGCCGGCGGCGCGGCTTCCATGGGGGGCGGCGGCGAGGGCGCGGGCGGCGCGGCCTGCTGCGTCGCCTCCGGCGGGGGCGGCGGTAACGGCGCGGGCGGCGGGGCCTGCTGCGTCGCCTCCGGTGGGGGTGGAGGCGCCGTCGTATCAGCGCCCTGCGCGGCGGGGGCCAGGAGGATCATTGCCGCGATCAGTAGGGCCGGAATTCGCATCGGGGTCTCCCTGCTCATCGGATTTCGTACTTGAGCGTGCTTTTTTGTCCTTGCCGGAGGATGTTCACGGTCACCTGTTTCTCGTCTTTCAGGTTCTGAAAGATCGTGTACAGCTTCTCTGGAGAGGACAGGTTCAGGCCGTTCACCTGCTGCAGGACATCGCCTCCCTGGAAGCCGAGCTTCTCGAAGGCGGTTCCCGGACGGATGGCGGCGATCCGGTATCCCGCCGACTGGCTCCCTTCGAAGTAGGGGACCAACCGGACCTGGGTCATGAACTGGTTGATGTTCCCCGTCAGTTGGGCCACCCCGGCTTCATCGATGGCGAACGAATTGTCTCCGAGCCGTTCCACCCGGAGATCCGTCCCGCCCGGTGTTTCCGGAGGGGCGGCCTGCCGCGCCCCTCTCGCCGGCGGGACGGGAGCCGCGGGCGGTCCCGAGGCGGAAGGCCGGCCCTTGGTGCCCACGGGAAGGAGATCGAGCTGCTCCCGCCCGTCTCCCCTGTCGATCCATGCCTTGTCCCGCGTGACGGAGGCGAGGATCGCGCCGGGCTCCACCTCGCCATGGATCCGGAACGCCTTGGGCTCCTTCATCCCGTCCGCCCAGAGGATGGCGCGGGAGACGCCTGGGCTGTCCGAGACGATCGTGCCGATCAGGAGGAACCTCGAGCGCGAGGCCGATGCCGTGGTCCTGGAGGCGGCGGGAAGTCGCGAGGGGAGTTGCATCCCCGCCGTGGGGGCGAACAGGTTCCTCCATGTTTCCGGGGGCGGCGCGGCGGCCGGTCGGGACGCCGGCGCCGCCGCGGACCGCGGGGCGGCCTTCGGCGAGTAGGAGAGGAGGGAAAGATACCTCGTCAACATGATGCCGAGGGATACGGCGGAGACGACGATGGAAATCGCAATTACGGCTTGGTATGCCGGTTTACGCATCAACACCCCGGTTGAGGAAATATATCTCTGTATTGTCGCCGCTTCGGTGGTGAACCGTCAACAACGAGGTAAGGCCGCTTTGACACGAATCGGGCGGCATGTTATTCGTATTTTATCTACCTTGTGGAATCGAAGGGGATCGACCGCTTCGAGCAATACACGCCGATGTCAGAATTCATAGACGATACGATGGGCCCCGAGGGCAGGCAGGTCAACGATTTCCTTCGTGAAATCGTGCGGAGGGACACTCTTTCCGGTCCGTATGGGGGCCGGGTCGTGACGCGGTTCCCCCCGGAGCCCAATGGATACCTGCACATCGGCCACGCCAAGTCCATCTGCCTGAACTTCGGGATCGCCCGGGAATTCGGTGGGGTCTGCCACCTGCGGATGGACGACACGAACCCGGAAACCGAGGATATGAAGTACGTCGAGTCGATTGTGCGCGACGTGCGTTGGCTCGGGTTCGACTGGCAGGAAAAGATGTTTTTCGCCTCGGATTACTACGAGCGACTCTACGAATTCGCGGTGCGGCTGATACGGGACGGGAAGGCGTACGTGGACAGCCTGAACGAGGAGGAGATCCGCGGGTACCGCGGCACCATCACGGAGCCGGGCCGGGAAAGCCCTTACCGCGACCGTTCCATTGAGGAAAACCTGGACCTGTTCACCCGCATGCGGGCCGGGGAGTTCCCGGACGGAGCGCACGTGCTGCGCGCGCGGATCGACATGGCGGCCAGGAACATGAAGATGCGCGACCCTCTCCTCTACCGCATCCGGCACGCGACCCACTACCGCAGGGGCGACGACTGGTGCATCTACCCCATGTACGACTTCGCCCATCCGTTGTCGGACGCCATCGAGAACATCACGCATTCGATCTGCACGCTCGAGTTCGAGAACAACCGCGCGATCTACGACTGGCTGGTCGACAACCTGATCCCCGAACCGAGGCCGCGGCAGTACGAATTCGCGCGGTTGAACCTCGATTTCACGGTCATGAGCAAGCGCAAGTTGCTCCAGTTGGTGGAGGAGAACCACGTATCCGGGTGGGACGATCCGCGCATGCCCACGATCGCCGGGATGCGCCGCCGGGGGTACACGCCCGAAGGGATCCGGCTGTTCACCGCGCGCATCGGCGTCGACAAGGCCAACAGCCGCGTGAGCATGGAACTGCTCGAAGACGCGATCCGGGACGACCTCAACGCGCGCGCACCCCGCGTCATGGCCGTTCTGCGGCCGTTGAAGGTGACGATCACGAACCGGCCGGCGGGACGGGTCGATTGGGTGGAGGCCCCGTACTGGCCGCACGACGTCCCCCGCGAGGGTTCGCGCTCCCTGCCCATGGGCCGCGAGGTCGTCATCGAGCGAACCGACTTCAGCGAGACCCCGCCCGCCGGCTGGATGCGGCTGCGGCCCGGCGGGGAAGTGCGCCTTCGGAACGCATGCCTCATCCGTTGCGACGAGGCCGTCCGCGATCCGGTTTCCGGGGAACCGGTGGAACTTCGCTGCACCCAGGTGCCGGATCCGCCCGGCGGGTCCGCCGGCGGGAAACGCGGGAAGATCGCGACCATCCAGTGGGTTTCCGCCGAGCACGCCGTGACGGCCGAGGCGCGCCTGTACGACCGGCTGTTCACCGTCGCCGATCCCGAGGCGGGGGAGGAGGGGACGACGTTCCATGACTACATGAACCCCCGATCGGTGGAAATCGTCCGCGGCTGCCTGCTCGAACCGGGCTTGGCGGACACGCCCCCCGGAGAGCGGTTCCAGTTCGTGCGCCACGGCTATTTCATCGCCGACGCCGTCGACTCGAAACCGGGGGCTCCGGTGTTCAACCGGATCATCGAACTCCGGGACACCTACAAGGCGGGCAGGAGCGCCGGGGAGGGCGCAGCGGTTCCTCCCCATGCGAAACCCGCTCCGCGTCCCCCGGAGCCGAAGGGGAAGGATTCCGCCCGCCGCGGCACGATTTCGGATGAACGGGCGCGCGCGCGCGCCGGGGACCCCTCCCTTTCGGAACGGTACGAAACGTATGTCCGGACGATGGGGCTGCCGCCGGAACTGGCGGACGTGTTGACCGGCGACCCGGCGGTCTCCGATTTCTTCGACGCGGCGGTGGCGGAGCATCCCAACGTCCGGTCCATCGCCAACTGGACGGCCAACGACGTCCTGAGGGAACTGAAAGGACGCTCGATCGGCGAATTGCCGTTCACCGGCGCGGAACTGGCGGACTTGGCGCGCCGTGTCGATGAAGGCGGGATCACCATGGCGGCGGCGAAGACGGTTTTCGCGGAGATGATGGCCGGCGGCGGCGCGCCGGAGAAGATTATCCGGCGGCGCGGGTTGGACCGGTCGTTTTCCGACGCGAACCTGTCGGCCGCGATCGATGCGGTGCTGGGCGGCCTGCCGGACAAGGTGGCTTCGTACCGCGCGGGAAAGACCAGCCTTCTCGCGCTGTTTACCGGACAGGTGATGAAGGCCACGGGAGGCAAGGCAGATCCCCGGCGGGTCCAGGAACGGATCCGCCGGATGTTGGAATGACGAAGAACACAATTTCCCGGAACAGCATCGGATGTTGGGAGTCTTCAGTTTGAGGAAATTCTTCTTCTCCAGTATTCGCACCCGGTTGATCCTCCTCGTTTCCGTCGCGCTCGTCCCCATCGCCGCGCTGATCGGCTTCAACGATATGGAGCAGAAACAGCGGGTCATGGAACAGGCGCGGGCTCAGGCGGGGGTCATTTTCGATCTGGCGGTCGCAAACGAGCAGAAGGTCCTGCTGGAAACAAAAGACCTTCTCGCGAGGTTGGCCGAGACCCCGGAAGCCGTCCGGCGGGAGGAATGCAGCTCGTACCTCTCCGCTCTCCTGAACACCTACCCGCGGTATCTTAATTTCGGCGTGATCCGCCCCGACGGCAAAGTGGCCTGCAGCGCGGTTCCCTTCGACGACTCCGTGAACTTGGGCGACCGGTCCTACTTTCGCGGCGCTCTCGAGAACGGCGCGTTTTCCGTCGGCACCTACCAGGTGGGCCGGATCGTCGGGAAACCTGCGGTCAATTTCGGGTACCCGATTTTCAACGGGGAGGGGGGAGTCACGGGGGTGGTCTATGCCGCGATGGACCCTTCCTTTGTGACGGAGTTCGATACGGAAATCTCCGCCCTGGCGCCCGAGGGTTCCACTTTCCTGAAAATCGACAACACCGGAGTGGTCCTGAACAGCTACCCCCAATCCCCCGTTTACCGGAACGGGAGTCCGCTGGACAGATCGTTCTTCCTGAGAATTTCGCGGGAGAAGAAGGGGACGATCGCGTTGACCGACCCCGACGGAGAGAAACGGCTGTACCTGTTTTCCACCTTGTGGGGGGAGCTTTACGGGGAGGAATCGTACGTCGTTCTCGGCATCCCCATGAAAACGCTCTTGGCGGAGTCCAGGCGGGACCTGGCCCGGAATCTCGCCATCCTCGCCCTGGTCACGGTGAGCACGGCGCTGTTGATGTGGTTTGTCGGGAACCGGCTGATCGTGCGCCCGGTAAGCGCCGTCGTCGCGGCATCGAGGCGGCTGGCTTCCGGCGACTTCTCTGCGCGCGCCGCCTTGCCGCGGGAACACGGCGAACTCGGCCACATGGGAAGGATGTTCGATGAGATGGCGGGGGAACTCGAGAAAAAAGCCAGGAACCTGTCGGCGGTTCGAGCCCGGCTCGCTCACATCCTCTCCGCGAGCCCCGCGGTGATCTACGCGTGCCGCATTCCGACGGCCGGGGAGCCGGACAAGGGGTTTTCCCCCGTGTTCCTGAGCCGGAAGATCCGGGACCTGTTCGGATATGAAGTCCGGGAGGTGATGGAGAATCCCGGCTGGTGGATGGAAACCGTGCACCCGGACGATCTCCCGGCGGCCTTCGACCGGATCGACCTGTTTCGAAACGGCAGCCAGGCCAGGGAGTACCGGGTCCGCACGAAGGATGGGGATCACCGATGGGTCCTGGACCAGTCGGTCCTCGTGAACGGCAAGGAGGACGCCGCCGGCGAGATCGTGGGGTCCTGGACCGATATCACGGTCCGCAAGAGGGCGGAGGAAACCCTGGTCCGCCTCGACATGGCCGTGAGCCAGTCCGCCGAGGCGGTGGTCATCACGGATACGGAAGGCAATATCGGGTACGTCAACCCCGCGTTCGAGCGGATCACCGGGTATTCCCCCGGCGAGGCGGTCGGACGGAACGTCCGGATCCTGAAAAGCGGAAAGCAGGACGATGCGTTCTACCGGAAGATGTGGGAGACCATTTCGCAGGGGCGGGTCTGGAAGGGCCGGATGGTCAACCGGAAGAAGGACGGCGCCTTCTACGACGAGGATGCGACGATCTCCCCGGTCCGGGACGCCTCCGGCCGGATCGTGAACTACGTTTCGGGAAAAAGGGACGTGACGCGCGAGGTCGCGCTGCAGAAACAGCTCCAGATCGCCCAGAGGCTGGAGGCGGTCGGGACCCTCGCGGGGGGGATCGCCCACGACTTCAACAACGCCCTGACGGGGATCTTCGGATTCACGGAGATCGCCATGCGGCAGACGGCCGGGAACCGGGAGGCGGTTTCGAACCTGGCCGAGATCCTGAAGTGCGCGGATCGCGCGGCGACCCTGACGCGGCAGCTCCTGGCGTACTCCCGCCGGCAGATCCTCTCCCCCGTCAACTTGAACGTGAACCAGGTGGTCACGGACCTGATGAAGCTGGTTTCCAAGGTGGTGGGGGAGGAAATCCGGATACAGACGGTCCTGGAAAAGGATCTCCCGACCGTGCGCGCGGACGCCGGCCAGATCGAGCAGGTGATCTTGAACCTGGTCATCAACGCGCGGGATGCCATGCCTTCCGGAGGGCGTCTCCTGATCGAGACCGGGGTGGTGGACCTGGACGAGGATTACGTCCGATACCATCCGTACATGAGGGTCGGAAGGTTCATGGTCCTTTCCATCTCGGACACGGGAACCGGGATGGCCGCGGCGCCGCCAG
>JAJZRM010000157.1 GCA_021802685.1 Deltaproteobacteria bacterium
TTCATTTAACTATCGGTCCTGTCCTCGTTTTCCGGCCAATCCGGCTGTTTCTGAAAGTACGTTTCGGTAAACTTTCCCGAAACTTTAATGCCGGGAGGAGTGGCGGATCCCGTTGCTATACTTGTATGTCTATGGAAACGATTTCGAGGGAATCGCCTCCTGTCACCTCGATGCTGGAACCTTTGCAGCGGGGACACTCCCAGACGAAGGAGCGGGCCTCGGACGCGCCGCACGCAGCGCAATCGACGTGGACCGGGACCTCCTCGATCGAAAGGTTCGCGCCGTCCGCCGGAGTGCCATGGGCGAGGTGACCGAACAGGAAGGAAAGATGCTCGGGTTCGATGGCGCGCAGGACCCCCACGCGCAGGCGGATCTCCGACACGGTTTTCGCCCGGTGGCGTTCCGCCTCGGAAAGGGCGATGTCCAGGATTTCGCCGGCGATGCCCAGCTCGTGCAATTACATACCCGTGCTTCCGGTTGCGGTTGACAATCCGGGCCACTTGGCCGCCCCGAACGACTCGATCCGATCCAGGAAGGCGGGCATCCCGACGCCCGTGAAAGCGGACAGATCGAAGATCTCGACCCCGGGATTGGCGGCCCGCGCGGCGCGCCGCACCCGTTCCATGTCGAATTTCACGTACGGCAACAGGTCGGTCTTCGTGACGACCAGCAGGTCGGAAGTCCTGAAGATGAGTGGGTATTTCAGCGGCTTTTCGTCGCCCTCCGTGACGCTCAACAATACGATGCGCTTGTCCTCTCCCAGGGGGACTTCCGCCGGGCATACGAGGTTCCCCACGTTTTCCACGATCAGGAGCCTCGTTTCCGAGAGGTCCATTCCCCCCAAGGCATCCAGGAGCTGCGACGGCTGGATGTGGCAGGAGGAGCGGGTGTTGATCTGCCGCACCTGGACGCCGTGCTTGCGGATCCGCTCGGCGTCGAGTTCGGTCTCGATATCGCCCTCGATGACGGCCACGCCGCCTTTCCCCTCGAACCGGGCGAGGAGCGCCTCGATCAGCGTGGTCTTCCCGGATCCCGGCGAGGACACGATGTTGAGGGCGTAGATCCCCCGCTCGGCGAGCAACGAACGGATGGCCCGCGACGTCGCGTCGACGGACTGCAGGATCGACCGTTCGACTTCGATGCGCTTCTTTTCTCCGGTTTCCATGCGGGTCAGGATACCACACCGGCGCCCTCCGTCCATTCTGCTACACTTGTACCTTTTGAAGGGGAGGGCCGGGATGCAGGGCCGTCGGCGTGGATAAATCGGCGCTTGAGATCTCCGTCCGCGGGGTGGTCCAGGGGGTGGGATTCCGCCCCTTCGTCCACCGGATCGCGGCGGCTTGCGGCCTGTCGGGGTGGGTGGCCAACACCCCCGGAGGGGTGGCCGTGCGCGTGGAAGGCGAGACCGGCTCCCTGTCCCGTTTCCGCGCCCTGCTCCGGAAGGAGATCCCTCCGGCGGCGCGCGTGACCCGCCTTTCGATGCGAAAGGTCCCCGTCTCGGGCCTCCAGGGGTTCGAGATCCGCCGCAGCCGGACCGGGGGGAACGCCCTTTCCACGATCCCGCCGGACATTTCCACCTGCCGGGCGTGCCTCGCGGAGCTGTCCGACCCGGGGGACCGCCGTTACGGGTACCCCTTCACCAACTGCACGAACTGCGGCCCCCGCTTCACGATCGTCTCCTCCCTGCCGTACGACCGGGAACGCACCTCGATGGCCGCCTTCCCGATGTGCCCGGCGTGCCGGCGGGAGTACGAAAACCCCCTGGACCGCCGGTTCCACGCGGAGCCCAACGCGTGTCCGGAGTGCGGCCCCCGCCTGTCGCTGCGCGGCGCGGACGGCGCCCTTCTTCCGGCGGCCGACCCGGCGGGGGCGGCGGCGGAGGCGCTCGTCGAAGGACGGATCGTCGCGGTGCGGGGACTGGGGGGATTCCAGCTCGCCGCCGACGCGACGAACGAGGGCGCGGTGCGCGCGCTTCGCGAACGGAAACGCCGGGAAGAGAAGCCGTTCGCGGTGATGTTCCCGGACCTCGACGCCGCGCGGTCCGCCGCGAGGATCGCGAAGGCCGACGAGTCGATCCTCCTTGCCCCGGGCGCGCCGATCCTTCTTTGCCCCTCGCGGGCGTCTTCGCCCCTCGCCCCCGCGGTGTCGATGGGGATGCCCGCGGTGGGGGTGTTCCTCCCGTACACGCCGCTGCACCGCATCCTCCTTTCGCGCGCCGGGAGGCCGCTGGTGATGACGAGCGGGAACCGGACCGACGAGCCCATCGCCATCGGCAACGCTGAGGCGTTGTCGCGGCTGCGGGGGATCGCCGACCTGTTCCTGCTCCACGACCGCGAGGTGGTCCAGCGCGCGGACGATTCCGTGGTCCGGCGTGTCGGGCGGGGCGTTTACCCGATCCGGCGCGCGCGGGGCTTCGTTCCCGCCCCGGTGCCGCTTCCGCGGAGTTTCCCCGACGTGGCGGGGCTGGGAGGCGACCTGAAGAGCACCTTCTGCTTCATCCGGGAGGACGCGGCGTACCTCTCCCAGCACCTGGGCGATCTCGAGCTGGTTCCCGCGAGGGATTTCTACGCGGAGGCGTTCCGCTTCTTCCGGGAATTCCTCGACGCGAGGCTGCGCGCGGCCTGCCACGACCTGCATCCGGCCTACTTCACGACCGCCTTCGCGCCGAACGCCGGCGCGGACCGCATCTTCGCCCTCCAGCACCACAAGGCGCACGTCTACTCCGTGCTGGCGGAGACGGGATTCCGGGGGAAAGCGGTGGGAGTTGCTTTCGACGGAACCGGTTACGGGGAAGACGGCGCGATCTGGGGCGGCGAGTTCTTCGCGGTGGACGGGCCGGAAGTGACCCGCGCGGGACAACTTTCCTACTTCCCCCTCCCCGGGGGGGACGCCGCCGTGCGGGAGCCTTGGCGGACCGCGCTCTCGCTGCTGCGGGAGGTCCTCGGCAGGCGGGACGCGGAAGGGGCGGCGCGCCGCCTGTTCCCCGGGGTCCCCGGCGAGTCGACGGGGCTGTTGCTCGACGCGCTGGACAAGGGCATCAACGTGGCTCCGACGTCGAGCGCCGGCCGGCTTTTCGACGCAGCTTCCGCGCTCTGCGGGTTATGCACCCGGGCCGGGTTCGAGGGCCAGGCGCCGATGCTCCTCGAGGGGATCGCCTCAAGACGGCCCGCCGGGACGTATCCGTTCACCTTGTCGGGCGAAAACGGCTTGCTTGCGGTACACTGGAACGGCATGGCCGCCGGCTTGATCGCGGACGCGATGGAACGCGTGGCGCCGGAAACGATCGCCCGCCGGTTCCATGACACGATGGCCGCCGCGATCCTCTCCGCGGCCTCCCGCCTGGCGGAAACCTCCGGGGCGCGGCACGTGATCCTGTCCGGCGGCGTGTTCCAGAACGCGACGCTGCTGGCCTCGGTCCTCACCGGACTGCGGCGGAAAAAGATGGTCCCGCTGATCCACCGGCAGGTCCCTCCCAACGACGGGGGGATCTCGCTCGGCCAGGCGTATTACGCGGCGCTGCGCGTCGCAGGGGGGTAGGTCCGATGTGCCTGGCGATTCCCGCGAAAATCCTTTCCGTCGACGGCGACACCGCGGTGATCGAACTGGGAGGCATGCGGCGGGAAGTCTCCGTGATTCTCCTCGATAACGTCTCCGTGGGAGACTGGGTGATCGTCCACGCCGGTTTCGCCATCGAAAGATTATCGGAAGAGGACGCCGAGCAGACCCTGGCCCTGTTCCGGGAAATCATGGACACGAATGCGGTTCATTGACGACTTCCGCGACCCGGCGGCCGCGCGAGCGCTGGTCGGGAGGATCCTGAAGGACGCGGGGGACGCCCCCATGCGCCTGATGGAGGTGTGCGGCACGCACACCGTGGCCATCGGCCGCGCCGGGATCCGGAACCTCCTCTCCGGCGCCGTCACGCTGGTGTCCGGCCCGGGGTGTCCCGTCTGCGTCACCCCCGACGGCTACATCGATGCCGCGATCGCGCTGGGACGGATGCCGGGTGTCCGGCTGGCGTCCTTCGGCGACATGCTCCGCGTTCCCGGGAGAAGTTCCTCGCTGGAGAAGGAACGGGGGAAGGGGCTCGACGTCCGCGTGGTCTACTCGCCGATGGACGCGGTCGCGATGGCCGCGGCGGCCCCGGAGCGGGAAACCGTCTTTCTGGGCGTGGGATTCGAGACGACGGCTCCGGCCGTCGCGGGAGCCATCCGGGCCGCGTCGGAACGCGGACTGGAGAACTTCTCGGTCCTTTCGTCGGTGCGGACGATCCCCGGGGCGATGGCGGTCCTGGCGGAAGATCCCGATGTCCGCATCGAAGGGTTCCTGTGCCCCGCCCACGTCTCCACCGTCATCGGCACGGACGCCTACCTCCCCCTGGCTTCGACATACCGGATCCCGTGCGTGGTCGCCGGCTTCGAGCCGCTTGACATCCTCCTGGGGATCTCGATGCTGCTGCGGCAGAAAAAGGAAGGAGCCGCCCGCGTGGAGAACGAATATTCGCGGGGAGCGACGCCCGCCGGGAACCGGAAGGCCCAGGCGCTCCTCCGCGAGGTCTTCTCCCCGTGCGACACGGGATGGCGGGGAATCGGCGTCATTCCCGGCTCGGGGCTCCGGATCGCGGACCGGTACGCGGCGTTCGACGCGGAGAAAAAGCACGGGGTCCCCGTGGTCTTCACTGCCGAAACGAAGGGATGCCGTTGCGGCGACGTCCTCAAGGGGAAGATCTTCCCCGCCGAATGCCCCCTCTTCGGCAAGGCGTGCGTGCCGGAGGAGCCGGTCGGGCCCTGCATGGTCAGCGGCGAAGGGACGTGCGCGGCTTATTACAAGTACGGCTCGGGGTCCCGATGACGCAGGACGGGGGTCTTCAAACGGACAAGATCCTGCTCGCCCACGGCGAGGGCGGCAAACGGACCCGGGACCTCGTCGGATCGGTGGTCGCCCGGCACTTCGCCAACCCCGTGCTCGCCCCCTTCTTCGACTCCGGCCTCCTCGGCAGGATCGAGGGGGAGATCGCCTTCACCACGGACGGGTACGTGGTGACGCCCGCCTTCTTCCCCGGAGGGGACATCGGCCGGCTCGCCGTCTGCGGGACCGTGAACGACCTGGCCGTCTGCGGGGCGAGGGCCCTGGCGATCTCCTGCGGGCTGGTCCTCGAAGAGGGGTTGCCGATCGAAACCCTCGAACGGGCGCTGTCGGCGATGCGCAGCGCGGCGGAGGAGGCAGGAGTCTTCATCGCCTGCGGAGACACCAAGGTCGTGGAAAAAGGAAAGGGAGACGGGATCTTCATCACCACGGCCGGGCTGGGCGTGGCGGTGGACGGTTGGAAACCGTCCCCCGAGGCGGTCCGCCCCGGGGACCGGATCCTTCTCACGGGGACGATGGGAGACCACCAGGTGGCCGTGCTGATCGCCCGCCAGGGGCTGTCGCTTTCCGCCCCCGTCCTGTCGGATGTCGCGCCCCTCGGCGGCCTGCTCCTCCCGGTGCTCGAGCGGTTCGGCGGAAAGGTGCGATTCCAGCGCGACCCCACCCGTGGAGGCGTGGGCGTCACGCTCAACGAGATGGCGGCGGCGGCGAACGCCCGGATCGTGCTGGAGGAGGAGCGGCTCCCCGTGCGGGAATCCGTGCGCGGCGTATGCGAGATCCTCGGCTTCGATCCGCTCTACCTCGCCAACGAGGGGAAGGCGGTGATGATCGTGGACGGCCCCGCCGCCGGGGAAGTGCTCGCCGCCCTTCGCGAACACCCGCTGGGCCGGGAGGCGGCGATGATCGGGGAGGTGCAGGAGAGGGCCCCCGGCGTGCATATGCGCACCCTCGCGGGGGGGTTGCGCGCCGTCGACTACCCCGTGGGGGACCAGCTGCCCAGGATCTGCTGAAGCGGACTGACCCCGGCTCGGGGGGACTTCCTCTTCGCTACACAATTGATACGTTTTAAATAGTTACCTATGCAGAACCTGGCCAGGATGCGCCATGACTTCCGCAACTGACGCAACCCAGGCGCAACCGGATTTCCAGCAATTCCTTCCCGCAGTCTTCCGTCTATCTGGTCTATCTGGTCCGGAAATGTCAATTTGATATGAACTGACATTTCATTAAGACTTTACCGTTTGTATGACTAAAGTAGTTCACTTGACAAACCTGTCAATGTGGAGTATTTAGTCAAGCATGCGCTCGCGATCCGAACACGACCGCCTTGCGGCCAAAGTACCCGAGATGTTAGCAGGACTTCTGGGAGTCAGCCTGGACGACATCGAGGTGCGCCAGGAAGACCCCTCCGGGGCCGACCTCATTCTAAAGGGGGCCGGCCACACTTTCGTTGTGGAATTCAAGAAGTCCACCAGCGCGGCACTAATCGCAGCAGCAGTAAAACAGGTGCAGCACCACAGAGAGCGCGTCGGAGAGTGTGCGGTCCCGGTCGTGGCAGTGCCATTCATGGGCAATGTCGGCCGACGGATCTGCGACGAAGCAGAGGTTAGCTGGCTTGACCTGAGCGGCAATGCCCACATCATTGCGGATGGCATCCGCGTCATCGTCGACGGCCGGCTAAATCGGTTCCTTTCCGCAGGGCGACCATCCAGCCTGTTCGCGCCAAAGAGCTCCCGAGTTGTACGTTGGCTCCTCATCCACCCCGACAACTCGTTCACCCAACGGGAAATCGCCCGTGCCACTTCGATGGACGAGGGTTTCGTCAGCCGCATTGTTTCGCGCCTGGAGCGAGAAGGCTATATAGTTCGTGACGATAGAGCAGCTATCCGGCCCAAAGACCCCGCCCTACTCCTGGACGCATGGCGCGAGTCCTACCAGTTCTCGAAGCACACGATTTTTCAAGGCCATGTCGC
>JAJZRM010000158.1 GCA_021802685.1 Deltaproteobacteria bacterium
GATGATGACCAGCATGAACGAAAAGGTATAAATATAGGTGGATTCGTAGAGCTGCCGCTGATACGGGGCCACGGGAACGGAGAGAAGGACTTTCCACGGGACGCCGTTTCCGACGGGGGTCTCAAGGATATAAAACGAATTCGTCCAGCGGCCGAACGCGGATTTTGCCGTATTTACCGGAGGCAGCCACTGGTAGATATCCGGATGTAACGGGATGATTTCGCCCTTTTCCCGCAAATCCATGGTTTGCAGCGGCAGGAACGCTTCATTCGTGCTGGCGACGACCTTGTCCTTGCCGTCCAGGACCATCGCCTTCACTCCCCATGCTTCCGTGAGCCTTCCGACCTCGTCCTTGAAGCGGTTCAGGTCCAAGGCGCCGAGCGCAAACCCCTTGAACTGTCCTTTCTCAAGGATGGGTGCGCTGAGGGTGACGATGGGTAAAAATACCCCTCCACGCCCCTGGAAGACGTCCGACATCACGGGCCGCAGGGACCTTTTCAATTCCCGGTAATATGCCCTGTCGGAAAAATCCAGACCGATGGTGGAATTGCCTTTTTCATTTCTTTCCGGATAAAATGCGACGGTCACTCCCATGGCATTTGCGACATACATGTTATGGAAGTACGGGAAAAGCCCCTTGATCGTTCTGACTTTATCCTGTAAATCCTTTGACGTCACCGGCCCCGTCCCGGCGGCGGCATCCGACAGGGCGCCTACCCCTTCCATATGCCTTTGAATGAATTGATTCACCAGATGCCTGGCTTCTATAGCGGTGTTCCTCAACTTGTTCGTTATGTCGCCCTCGATATCCAAAAACGTTTTCCTGCTGTTCATGACCATGATCAACAAAACCGGCACAAGGATCACGGCAAGGATCAAGTTGAACATCGCCTGTTGGATAGAAACTTTCTTCCGGATTTCGGAACTGCCAATCCATTTCTGAATGGGAAAGTAATCCAGGATAACACTGGCGATCAGAGCGTTGAATATGCCGTTCACGCTTTGCTTCAATACAACAAACAACACCATGTGAAAACTTGCTTTCATGATCCCGTAATACAACAGCCAGTTCAGAGGGCTTCCTATGCATAGCCAGAATATTCCATCCAACAAAACAATATTCTTGTCTCTTTTCCTATTCACAATTCCTACAAACAGTACCTCCAGCGAGAAGACGATGATTCCATACGGATGATGCCAGAACAGGTATGTGCAGCTACTTGCCAAGACAGTGGCAAATACTCCCCAAGCAACACCGAAAAGATTCAGGAGGACCATCAGGAAGATGCTGCCGAACAGGAAATCGAAACCGTAAAAAAGGGAAAGTTTGAAGTAATTCCCGGCAAAACCCAGGGAAAAGAGCAGGAACAAGGCGCCGCCTTTGGCGTACCGTTTATACAGGTCGATCATCGAACCTCCGGGCTACCGTGCCGAACGACGGTGAAGGGATTTGATTTTAACTCATCAGGAAATTTTATCGGCAAGAGGTCACGGCATCTTCAGCTGGACGTGTAGCGAGGGGAGAACAGAAGGATCGGATCACTTCCCGGGCGGGAGAAATCTCCGAAGCTCGCGGGGAGACGCGATGCCACCGGACACCAGCAGCCGGACCGCCTGCTCGACGGTCATCTGCAGCCGCACCGCCTTCTCCTCGGGAATGAAAAGCACATCGCCCAGGTAGATGTGGTTCGTCGGGATGTACACCACCACCAGGTTCCGTCCTCCCTCGGTCACCGTCATGGTGCGGAAACCGAGGGCGTAGACCCCCTCCAGCGGATACTCCACCAGGAGGACCTCCTTGAACGAACGCGTGCTCTCCGGCGAGAAGGCGTTGGTGAGCTGCTTGATGGTGGAATAGACGGCGCGATACCCCGGGATCCGCTGGATCAGCAGGTCAATGGCGTCGAGGAATCGTTTCCCCACCACATTCCGGGCCAGGAAACCGAGCAGGAGGATGATGACCAGCCCCGCCAGGACCCCTGTGCCGGGAATGCGGTCCGTCCCCGGAAGGATCGCCCGGATGGCGCCCGAAAGGACCGGCGAGAAGAGGTTGTCGACCTTTTCGAAAAACCACAGGAGGAGCGCTACCGACACCACGAGGGGGACCAAGACGAAGAGGCCCGTCAGGAAACTCTTTTTCAGGTTGGCAAGCACCGGAGTATTCTATCTTAAATCAATTCCCCCCGGGAGGTTGAGGCGATGGAACACGCGGTCGTGCTGGCCGGCGGCTCGGGAACGCGGTTCTGGCCGGAGAGCCGGACGTCCCGGTCGAAACAGTTCCTGGACCTCACCGGCGGGGGGCCCATGATCCGGGAGACCCTGGACCGCCTCCGCCCCGTCGTTCCCTCCGAACGCCTCTGGATCGTCGCCGGCCGGAAGGACGCCCCGCACCTCTCACCGGGCGCCCTCGGCCTGCCGAAAAGGAACATCCTCCTCGAACCCGATGGAAGGAACACCGCTCCCGCGGTCGCCCTGGCGGCGGCGGTCATCGCCCGGAGGGATCCCGACGCGGTGATCCTGGCCACGCCCGCCGACCATGCCATCGGAGACGTGCGGGCGTTTCGGACCGTGATCCGGAAGGGATTGCGGTTGGCCCGGGACACGGGCCGATTCGTCACCCTCGGAGTGCCGCCGACGCATCCCTCCACCGGGTACGGGTACATCGAGCGGGGGAAACCGTTCCCCGGCAGGGTGAAGGGAGCGTTCGCGGTCGCCCGGTTTACTGAGAAACCCGACCTCGCCACGGCGAGGCGTTTCCTGCGGTCGGGCCGGTTCGACTGGAACAGCGGGGTATTCCTCTTTCGCGCCGACACGTTCGCGGACCGGCTTTCGAGGTTCCTGCCGGAAGTGGACCGGCGGATCCGGGATGCGCTCCGGGGAGGGGAAAAAGGGTTCGACCGGAGGCTTTCGGAAGCGTATCGGCGAATGCCGTCGATCTCGATCGACTACGGAATCCTGGAAAAGGAGCAGGGGACCCTCGTGCTCCCGGCGGACATGGGGTGGAGCGACCTGGGGACGTGGCGCTCCCTCCATGAGTTCCTGGGAGAAAAGGGAGGGAACGTCACCTTCGGCGACGTGATCCTGGCGGACTGCCGGAACACCCTGGTGCGGACGGACGGCGGCCTGGTCGCTGTGCTCGGGATGGAGGACACGGTGGTGGTCCGCTGCGGGGACGCCGTGCTGGTCTGCCCGCGGTCCCGTTCGGAAGACGTGAAGGGGATCGTCGGAGAGATCCGCCGGCGCTACCCCGCCCTCGCCTGAGACGGTACACTAGACGGGCGGCTCGATGACGTCGCCGAACAGGGTGACGACCCGCCGGACCTCGTATTCCAGCGTCCCCCGGGGGATGGTGATCGTCACCGATTCCCCCGCCCTGCGGTGCATCAACCCTTTTCCCACCGGCGAGGCGATGGAAACGAACGACTTGTTCCCGTCCGCCAGTTCCGGGATCACCAGGGTGTAGGTGATCGCCGACCCGTCTTCCAGGTTCTCGACCGTGACCTCGCTTCCCAACCCCGCGCGGTCCCTCGGGATGCCCGCCATGTCGATGCGGGAAAGGTCGGCCAGCCGTTTCCGGATCTGCCCCAGGCGCCCGTGCAGCGTCGACTGCCGTTCCTTGGCCGCCTCGTACTCGGCGTTCTCGGAGAGGTCGCCCTGTCCCATCGCCGCCTGGATCTCCTTCGGCAGGGTGACGCGCAGCTCGTATTCGATCCGCTGCGCCTCCTCTTCGAGCTTCTGTTTCGCATCCCTCACCAGATCCATGCGCGTCACTTCTCCATGGTGAATTCCTGCATGTCGAACCAGAAACCGTTCTCCCCGATCGAGTCCACCTCGGCGCGAAGGATCTTCGCGTGCGTCTCCTCTTCCTTCGCCAGGGAGAGGAACATCTCCTTCGACGCCGGCGATTCGGCCGATCCGGCCATCTCGATGTACTGGCGGTTCGCCACCAGTTCGCGTTCGAAGGCCAGTTCGAGGATCCGGATCTCGTCCGCCCGGGCCAGGTCCGCCCTGCCCGGGAAGTCGAACCTGGAGCTCTCCGTGAGCCGAGCCGCCATCGCGTTCGCGAGATCTTCCCTGGACAGCACCCAGTCCTTTCCCGACAGGACGGAGGACAGGTGCCGCTCCAGCTTGTCCAGATGCCCCACTTCGTCGGAAGCGAGGTGGATGAGCACGTTCTTGGCCTTCGGGTCCTTGACCGCCTTCGCAAGCTGCAGGTACAGGCTGATGGCGTCCTTCTCGCGGTCGATGGCCGTGTGGACAACGACGACGATTTCAGATGACTTCGCCATGATTCCCCCCTTGGCTACGGAAAGGTCTTTGGTGCTGCGAAACGCTTCTTGAAAAGACCCCTTTGCCGCTCGCGGACAGGATGGCGAGATCCAGGTGGACGATACATCAGTCCAGGAGGCGGAAAAACTCCTTCGGGGCATCGCAAACGGGGCACACATCGGGGGGTTCTTCCCCCTCGTGGATGTACCCGCAAATGACACACTCCCACCGCTTCATGGCCACCAGATAATATTATCAGACCCGGTAGGCTCCCGGCCGAAAAGAAGGCTGATTATTTCGCGCCTTCGAATGGGAGGAAATCCATTTGCATCTCTTCGGTGTCCTTGATCCGATATGCTCCGCTTTCCATGCGCTGTTTCGCGAAATCGTAATACTCCTTCACGATCTCGAATCCGATGTATCGGCGGCCGAGCATTTTACTGACCACCGCAACCTGGCCGGACCCGAGGAACGGATCCATCACGATGTCTCCCGTTTCGCTCGTGTACGCGAGGATCTTTTCGATCAATTCCGCAGGCAGCTTCGTGGGGGTTTTCTTGTCTCCATGCCAATATTCGCGTTTGATCTGCCACACATCTTCCAGATCCTTATAACGAAGGCTTCCGCCGCCTTTCCCGCGTGCCGACTTGTCGAAACGCGCGCTATGGAAAAACTTCCTCTTCGAGTCGTCCTTGCACACGAAAAGGCAGTGGTAATGGGAGGTCACGAATTTTCTTTTGCACACTACCCCGAACTGGTATTTCCAAATGATGTGGTTCACAGTGACGAATCCGGCGTCATCCAGAGCAACCAGGATATCCTTCAGGTTGTTCCAGCCCGAGAAAACGAACATGCTTCCCGAATCCTTCAGGACCCGATGGACTTCGGAGATCCACCTCGCCGTGAAATCGCCGTACTCCGAGGCGTGGATTTCGTTGTACCCCTCCATCACCCGGGAGGATGTGCGGTTGTAATTGGACCGTTTCGCCTTGAAGTCGATCGCGAATGGGGGGTCTGTGATCACGAGGTCGATCGTCCCGGCGGAGATGGCCCTCATCCCTTGAATGCAGTCCAGGTGGTATATGCGGTCGAACTCCACCGGCATCGACGCCCCTATCTTTTCGTGATCCGTTCCATCCCGCCCATGTAAGGGCGAAGCGCCTCGGGAACGTCTACGGAGCCGTCTTCCCGTTGGAAGTTCTCGAGGATCGCCACGACCGTCCTGCCCACCGCCAGCCCCGACCCGTTCAGCGTGTGCGCCAGGCGGGTTTTCCCGGAAGCCCCGTCCCGGAACCGGATCTTCGCTCGGCGCGCCTGGAAGTCGGTGAAGGTGCTGCAGGAGGAGATCTCCCGGAAGCGGTCCTGGGAGGGGACCCACACCTCGATGTCGTACGTTTTCGCGGAGGAGAACCCCAGGTCCCCCGTGCACAACGCCACCACCCGGTACGGCAGCGAGAGGCGTTTCAGGATCTCCTCCGCGTCGGCGGTGAGCTTCTCCAGTTCCTCCGCGGACTGCTCCGGGCGGCAGATCTTGACCAGCTCCACCTTGTTGAACTGGTGCTGCCGGATCATCCCCCGGGTGTCCTTGCCGTACGAACCGGCCTCCGCGCGGAAACAGGGGGTGTAGGCGGTCATCTTCAGGGGGAGCGCCTCCCCCGGCAGGATCTCGTCCCGGACGATGTTCGTCACCGGCACTTCCGCCGTCGGGACGAGGTAGTAATCGGTCCCCGCGACCCGGAACAGGTCCTCCTCGAACTTGGGCAGCTGCCCGGTGCCCAGGAACGACGCGCTGTTCGCCATGAAGGGAGGCAGCACCTCCAGGTAGCCGTGCTCCCGGGTGTGGATGTCGAGCATGAAACCGATGAGCGCGCGTTCCATGAGCGCGCCCGCCCCCTTCGAGAGGCAGAAGCGGCCGCCGGCGATCTTCGCCGCCCGGTCGAAATCCAGGATGTCCAGCTCCGCCCCCAGGTCCACGTGGTCCTTCACCGGGAAGGCGAAGGCGCGGGGCGTCCCCCACGTCCTGACGACGGGGTTGTCCTCCTCCCCGGCGCCGTCGGGGACGGACGGATCCGGCACGTTCGGGATGGAGAGGAGGAACTCCTCCATCCCGCGCTCGATTTCCGGCAACGCGGCTTCCGCCTCCTTCAGGCGCGCGGAGAACCCCTTCATCCGCTCCATCAGTTCCGAGGCGTCCTTCTTCTCCCGGCGGAGCCGCCCGATCTCCTCCGACGCGGCGTTGCGCTCCGCCCGCATCCCCTCCACCTCGACGAGCAGCGAACGGCGCGTCTTGTCCTGCGCCACGAAGCCGTCGAGCGACAAAGAAGAACGGCGTTTTTTGAGCGCCTCCTCCACCGCGGCGATGTTCTCCCGCACGAATTTCAAATCGAGCACATTGCTCTCCTTTCAGGGGGACATTCTTGATCTTATCGGGGCGAAGGGAAAGAGTGTCCCCCGCCAGGATCACTACGCCGGCCTTCTCGCCGGGGTAAACCCCGCGTCCTTGATCGTGGCGACGATCTCCGCTTCCGACATCCGGAAGGAAACCCCCGCCGACGCCACCACGT
>JAJZRM010000159.1 GCA_021802685.1 Deltaproteobacteria bacterium
GTCCTTGGCGATCACCGCGGACGCTTTCGTCCCGCGGGCATGTTTCGCGTATTTCGGATTCGAAAGGAACGTCACCTGCCGGGGCCCCGCCTCCTCGATGGACGCGATCCCGTCCACCTCGGCGTCTGGCCCCTGGAGAACGGCGCCGATCCGGACCGAGAGGTCGGAGAGCAGGAAACTATTTCCCACCGCCCGCCCCCTTCTTCGCGCCGGGTTCCTGTTTCGGAGCCGGTTCCTTCCGGTCCTTGTTCACGAGATCGAGGACCCGCGCCGTGATGTCCATGGAATCGACGGCGTGGACCACCCCCGTGGACCGCTCCAGGACGAGGTCGTACTTCTCGGCCTTCACCAAGGCCTCGATCTGGACCTCGATCCGCTTGAGAACCTCGCGGGTCAGCTCTCCCTGGCGCGACTGCATCTCCCGCTCCCCCTCCTGGGTCAGCTGGCGCACTTCGTTGACCTTGGCCTGGAGAGCGTCCTCCCTCTCCTTCAACTTCTCCTTGCCGAGCATCACCTTCTGCTTGTCGAGCTCGTCCTTCATCTTCCGCGCCTCGTCCTGCTTCGCGTCGATGTTCTTCTTCAGCTCCCCGTACCGGGTTTCCATCTTCTTCTTCGCCGCCTGCCCCGCCTCGGACTCGTTCAAGACCTTGTTGATGTCGACGACGGCGATCCGAAGCCCCTGCGCGAGGGTCGCTCCCGCGAAAAGGATCGCCGCGAAGGCCGCCATGCCGATGATTCCCGTTTTCCGCATCGTTCCCGCTCCTTGGGTACGTATTGTCTTAGAACACCGTGCCGATCGTGAATTCGAACACCCGGGGGGGCGCGCCCTCCGGGCGGTTGTAGTTCCAGCCGTACTCGAACCGCAGCGGCCCCATCGGGGAGTACCACCGGACCCCGATCCCGTACCCGATCCAGAGTCCCTGCTCGTCGAAAGGCCATGCGCTCTGCGCCCAGGTGTTTCCCGCATCGACGAAGAACACCCCCTTGAACCCGGCCTCGGAGATCAGGGGAAACTGGTACTCGAAATTGGCGATGAATTCCTTGTTCCCGCCGATCCGCTCCCCCGTGTTCGGGTCCTTCGGGGAAAGGGACCGGGACTTGAACCCTCGAACGCTGTACGGCCCGCCGAGGAAGAACCTTTCGAAGAGGGGGACCTCGCCGTTTCCCCACCCCCCGTTGGTGCTGATCGCGTGCCCCCACAGGAGGCTCCAGGAGAACACCGTGGATTCGGTGACCGGGTAGAACGACTTGGTGTTCAGGATGTACTTCACGAGCTGGCTGTCCCCGCCGAGCGGCCCCCCGGCGTACTGCACGGTGCCCGTCTGGACGGATCCCCGCGAGGGATCTATGAACTTGTCGGTGCTGTTGCGGGTCAGGTTGAAGATCACGCTCCGGGTCGACTGCGCCCCCTTGTTGATTTCGGTCACGACGGTCTGCGTGGGAAGCGTTCCCGAACGGGCGACGATTTCGGTGACGTCCGTGCTGAGGGATACGCTCGCGTTGACGAACCGGGAAAGTTTGTACCCCGAGCCGAGCCGCCCCCCCTGCGAGTCCTTCCCGAAATCGAGGTACAGGACCTTCGTCTTGTAGAGGGCGACGAGCAGGCTGTAGTCCGTGTCCATGAAATGGGGATCCCGGAAATCGAAACTGTACGTCGTCCGCCGCGCCCCGAACTGGGAACTGAGCTGCGCCCGCCATCCCCTCCCGAACAGGTTGTTCTCGGTCAGCTGGACGACGCCGAAGATCTTGTCCAGGGAACTGTACCCCATCCCGCCCGACAAGGTGCCCGTCGGCCCTTCCTGGACCTCGACCTTCACGTCCATCTCCCCGGGGGTGGCGGAGGGGGCGGTGGCGATCTTGACGTCCTTGTAGTAGGAGGTCCGCGTGAGGTTCTCCTTGCTCTCCTTCAGCCCGGTGGCGGAGTACGTCATCCCGTCGGAAACCTCGAGGCTTCTCCGGACGACGCGGTCCAGCGTCTTCGTGTTCCCGGAGATATCGACCTTTCCGAAGCGGAATTTCGTCCCCCGCTCGAACCGGTACGTCACGTCCGCCACGGGATATTCCTTCCGCTTCGATACGCCGGGGGAAACCAGCGCCTGGGCGTACCCCTGGTCGTTCACCAGCGTGGTCAGCGCGAGCAGGTCGGACAGGAGGATCTCCCGGTTGAAGAGATCCCCGGTTTTCAGCTTCACCGTGTTGCGAAGCGTTTCCTCGGCGATGCCGGACTCCCCGGAGAAACCGATGTCCCCGATGCGGTACTGCTTCCCTTCGAACACCCGGATCGTGAGGATCAACCCCTTCTTTCCCCGCTGGAACTGCGGGTCGAAGACCTTCGAGTCGAGAAAACCGGAGTCCTGGTACTTCGCTTCGATTTTCCGAATGTCGTTTTCGAGGACGTCCTTCTTGTATACCCCCGAATCCGTGATGAAGGAGAAGAGTCCTTTCTCCGAGGTATCCATCTCCTTGCGGATCTGCTTTCCGGTGAAAAAGAGGTTTCCCGTGACGCGGATCGTTTCGATCGCGAGCTTCTCGCCCTCGGTGACGCGGAAGGTCACCCGGATGACGCCCTCCGCATCCTCGGACACGACGGATTCCACATGCGCATCATAATATCCTTTATTTTGGCATACTTCCTTTAATTTGGTAACGGATTCCTTTATCTTCTCCTCCTGGAACAGCGAGCGCTCCTTCACCGTGACGGCCTCGCGGAGGTCGGCGGTCTCCACGTTCTTGTTCCCCTCGATCGCGACCGTCCCGACGATCGGCTTTTCCGCCACGACGACCGTCAGGCGGAATCCGCCCGGCGCCTCCTCGCTGTCGATGGTCACGTCCCGGAAATACCCCATCCGGTAAATCGCCTTGATGTCCTCCCGGATTTTCGCCAGGTCGAGTTCCTGTCCGACCCGGGTGGACATGGACTGCCGGATGGCGTCCTGGGAGACCCTCCGCGCCCCCTGCACTTCGATCGCGACCACACGGAACCCTTCCCCGAACGCTCCCAACGCGGATAGGAGCGCGCAAAGGAGGACCGCCGGGAGCGTCCGCAGGACGCGCGGCGCCCCTATCATGCGACGATCCGCCCGTCGTCGATCCGGACCACGCGATGGAGGCGGGAGGCCACGTGGTCGTTGTGGGTCACCATGAGCAGCGAAAGCCCCCGGGAGCGGTTGAGCTCCAGCAGGAGGTCGACCATCCCGAAGGCGGTCCCGCGATCGAGGTTCCCCGTCGGCTCGTCCGCCAGCAGCACGGCCGGCTCCATCACGAGGGCACGGCAGACCGCGGCGCGCTGCTGCTCGCCCCCGGAGACCTCCCCCACCCGGTGGGACGCCCGCCGCGACAGGCCGACCTCCGCCAGGAGGGACTCCGCGCGGCCTCTCGCCTCTTCCCGGTCCATCCCCGCGATCCGGCAAGGCAGCATGACGTTTTCGAGCACGCTGAACTCCGGCAGGAGGTTATGGAACTGGAAGACGAACCCGATCTTCCGGTTCCGCAACAACGCCAGTTCCTCTTCGGGGAGCCCCGTCACGTCCCTGCCGTCGAACAGGATCTTTCCGGAGGTCGCGCGGTCGAGGGTTCCGAGGATCTGGAGGAGCGTGGTCTTCCCGGCGCCGGAAACCCCGACCACCCCCACCGTCTCCCCGCGCCCGATGGAAAGGGAGATCCCTTTCAGCACCTCGACGTCGTACCCCTCCCGCCGGAACACCCTCCAGACCTCCTCCGCGCGGAGAACCGGCGCGTCATTCATAGCGGATGGCCTCCGCGGGATCCACGCGCGATGCCTGCGTCGCGGGATATACGGTGGCGAGGAAACAGATGAGTACGGAACTCGCGATCACGAGGAAGACCGTCGCGGGTTCCAGGAGAACGGGGAGCGTGGAGATGTAATAGACGTCGCTCGGAAGGCGGATGAACTGGTACCGGCGGAGGAGGTAGCAAAGGACCGCGCCCAGGACGGTCCCGGCCGCCGTGCCCGCCACCCCGATGATCAACCCTTCGAGGGCGAAGATGCGGCGGATGTTCCGGCGCGTCGCGCCCATCGTCATCAGGATCGCGATGTCCTTGGTCTTTTCCATTACGACCATGATGAGGGTGCTGATGATGTTGAAGGCCGCCACCATCACGATGAGGACCAGGATGATGAACATCACCGCCTTCTCGAGCTTCAGGGCGGAGAAAAGGTTCCGGTTGCTCTGCATCCAGTCCTTCGCCCAGAAGGGGTAGCCGAGGTCCGACCGGAGCCGGGCCGCGACGTCGGCGGCCGCGTAGATGTCGCGTACCTTGACCTCGATCCCGGTGGCGCGCCCCTCCATCCCGAGGAGGCGGCCGGCCTCTTCGAAGGTGATGTAGGCGAACGTGGCGTCGTATTCGTACATCCCCGATTCGGAGATGCCGGCGAGGCGGAACCGGGCGGTCTTCGGGAACGCCCCCAGCGGAGTGATCGATCCCCCCGGCACGAGGACTTCGACGATGTCCCCGACCCCCACCGAGAGGTTGCCGGCGAGTTCCTTGCCGAGGATGACGCCGGGCAGGGATCCGCGCGCGCCCCGCGGAAGGTCGTCCAGTTTACCGGCCCGCAGGTCCCGGGGAAGGCGGGTGACGCTCCCGACCGTCGCGGTATCGATCCCGCGCAGCACGCCCCCGACCGCGTTGCTCCCGGAGGAGATCATCATCTGGCTGAAGATATAGGGGGATGCGGCGACGACGCCGTCGACCTTGCGCACCCGCTCGGCCGCTTCGAACGGCTTCGGGATGGACCCGTCGAGGCTGGTGACGTGGATGTGGGCGGTCGCGCCCAGGATGCGGTCCTTCAACTCCCGCTCGAAGCCGCTCATCACCGCCAGGACGATGATCAGCGCCATGACCCCGACCGCGACGCCGCCGACCGAGATGAAGGTGATGATCGAGATGAACGTCTGCTTCCGTTTCGCCAGGAGGTACCTCTTGGCGACGTGCAGCTCGACGGGAACGCGCAACCTTCCCTACCCCTCTTTCCGGAGCTGCGGGAACAGGATCACCTCGCGGATCGACGGGGAGTCGGTGAGCAGCATCACGAGCCGGTCGATCCCGATCCCCTCCCCCGCGGCGGGCGGCATGCCGTACTCGAGGGCGCGGATGTAGTCCGCGTCCAGGAAATGGGCTTCCTCGTCCCCCCGTTCCCTGCGGCGCAGCTGGTCCTCGAACCGTTCCCGCTGGTCCACCGGGTCGTTCAGCTCGGAGAAGGCGTTCGCGATCTCCCGTCCCCGCACGATCAGCTCGAACCGGTCCACGATGCGCGGCCGGAGGTCGTTCCGCCGCGAGAGGGGGGACACCTCGATCGGGAACTCGGTCACGAAGGCGGGGCCGGCGATCTTCCGCTCCGCCGCCGCCTCGTAGACGGCCGCCATAAGGTCGCCCGGGGACGCGGTCTCCGCCTCGGGGACTCCGAGGTCCTTCGCCATGCCTCTCAGGAACCTTTCGTCCGACAGCTTCTCCTCCGGCACCCCGCCGTACCGCGCGACGGCCTGCGCGATGGTGATCCGTTCCCACGGGGGGGTGAAATCGATGGACTCTCCCTGGTATGGAAACTTCATTCCCCCGAACAGTTCCTTCGCAAGGGAGGAGAGCATGTCCTCCGTCAAGGCCATCAGGTCCTCGAAGGTCGCGTACGCCTGGTAGAACTCCAGCATCGTGAATTCGGGGTTGTGCTGGGTGGAGATCCCCTCGTTCCGGAAGTTCCGGTTGATCTCGAACACCCGCTCGAAGCCGCCGACGACCAGGCGCTTCAGGTACAGCTCGGGGGCGATCCGCAGGTAGAGATCCATGTCGAGCGCGTTGTGGTGGGTGACGAACGGTTTCGCGGTGGCCCCGCCCGCGACCGGCTGCATCATGGGGGTCTCCACCTCGAGATAATCCCTTTTCGCCAGGTAATCGCGGAGAAAGGATACGATCCGGCTCCTTCGCCGGAAGATCCCGCGCACCTCCTCGTTGACGATCAGGTCCACGTAGCGCTGCCGGTAACGCGTCTCCACGTCCGAGAGGCCGTGCCACTTCTCCGGCAGGGGGCGGACCGACTTGGTCATCAGGCGATACCGGCCCGCGTCGATGGTGAGCTCGCCCGTCCGGGTGACGAACAGGGTCCCCTCGACCCAGAGGATGTCGCCGGCATCCACGGTTTTCTGGAACCGTTCGTAGTCGGTTTCCCCCAACGCGTCCTTTTTCAGGTACGCCTGAAGCCGCCCGGACCGGTCGGAAAGGACGACGAACGTGGCCTTTCCGAACCTGCGCAGGGCGACGACCCGGCCTGCGACGTCCACGCGGACCGGGTCCGCGGCCAGCTCGTCGTGGGTGCGGCACGAAGCCGCCTCGCGGGCGGCCGCCGCGGTCCACCCCACGGGCTGGTCGTTCGGGTACGGGTTCACGCCCGCCTCCCGCAGCTCCTCGACCTTCCGGAGCCGGTCCCGCATCAGGTCGTTCCGCTCCTCCGTCAAGCCGCCCCTCCCATCTCCCCGTCCGCGCCGCTGCCGAGCAGGTATTTCCGGATGAATTCGAGGATGTCCCCGTCGAGGACGGCGTCCACGTTCCCGGTCTCGTGCCCGGTGCGGTGGTCCTTCACCAGCCGGTACGGCGCCAGGACGTACGACCGGATCTGCGATCCCCAGGCGATGTCCTTTTTCGTCTTGTGGGCCTCCATCGCTTTTTCCGCCCGCTGGCGCATCTCGAGCTCGTACAGTTTCGACCGGAGGATCTTCATCGCCATCGCCTTGTTTTTGTGCTGCGATCTCTCCTGCTGGCAGAGGACGACGATCCCGGACGGGACGTGGGTGATCCGCACCGCGGACTCGAC
>JAJZRM010000160.1 GCA_021802685.1 Deltaproteobacteria bacterium
GCGCGGACCCCGTTCGCGGAGAACTTCATGGGGCCGCCGGGATATAATACGAAGTTCATCGGCCACGGCGTGGGGGTGGAAGTGGACGAGATCCCTTTCATCGCGAAGGGATCTCGCCCGGTGCTGGAGGCCGGGATGGTGTTCACCCTCGAACCGAAATTCGTCTTTCCGGGAGAAGGCGCGGTGGGCATCGAGAACACGTACCTGGTGACGCCGGACGGGTTCGAGAACCTGACGGTCCTGACGGAAGAGGTCATCCGCTGCGGCGAATGAGGGGGAGACGGGAGTGAAAAGGGTGCTGAACCGGGAGGACGCGGTGCTGGTCGTTGTGGACGTCCAGGAGCGCCTCGTTCCGGCCATCGACAAGGATCTGTACGAGCGGTCCCTGAAAAATTTCAAGATCATCATCGAGACGGCTGGAACCCTCGGGCTCCCGATCCTTCTCACGGAGCAGTACCCCAAGGGGCTGGGGCGCACCGTCGCCCCGGTTCTCGCGGCACTGGAAGGGAAATCGTACGGGTTGCTGGAGAAGTTGACGTTCAGCTGCGCCCGGGACGAGGGGTTCCTGTCCGCGGTTGCCGGGACGGGCCGCCGCCAGGTCATCCTGGTCGGGATGGAAACCCATGTCTGCGTGTACCAGACCTCGGTGGACCTCCTGAACGCCGGGTACGAGGTGTTCGTTCTGGACGACGCCGTCTCCTCGCGGTTCCCGCACAATTACCATAGCGGCATCGCCGCATTGCGGGACGCCGGCGCGGCGGTGGTCGGCACGGAAACGGCGGTCTTCCAGATGTTGAAGGCGGCGGCCACGCCGGAGTTCAAAAAGATTTCCTCCCTGTTGCGATGAGGGCGCCCGCGCGGGGGATCGCCCTCGTTTTTCTCGCCACGCTGCTTGCACTGTCCTCTCGAGCCTCCGCGGCGCGGCAGGTCGTCGCCCTGTTCCCGCCGGACGTGATCTCCGCCGCGGGGGACAATGTATTGCTTCCCGCCGTCCCGGCCGTCGAAACGGCGATCAAGGAGAAGCTCGCGGAACGATTCGACGTCCGCCCCGCCGACTCCCCGGCCCCCATGCCGACGGACGAGCGAAAGCGCAGGAAAGCGAGGTCGCTGGGAGCCTCTTACATGTTGACCGGGACCCTCTCCCGCATCGGGAAAGGGGTTACGCTCGACGTGACCCTCGCCCCCGTCGAGGAGTCGGGGAAAGGGCGGACCGTCGTCGTCTCGGGGGTTATGGACGACGCATCTCCGGGTTCTCCGCCGAATGCCGCCGTTTTCCGCCAATTGGGAACGGAGGCCGCCTTGAGGATGAACGTTCTCTTCTTCGGGGGCGGGCCTCCCGCGGCCGGGGGTGCGATGAACATCGTTCCGAAACCGGCCGGCACGATCACCCGCACTTCCCCCGTTCCGGGGGATGTGGTATCCATCGCGTCTTCCGACCTCGACCGGGACGGGAAGGTGGAACTCGTGGCCGCCTATCCCTCGGATATCGCGATCTACCGGTTGGAGGGGGATGAACTCCGGGAGAAAGCCCGGATCCCGAACGCGGGCCCGGGGTTGATCCACGTGGACGCCAAGGACATCGACCGGGACGGCATCGCCGAGATCGTGGCGGTACGGTACCTGGCAGGGAAGGCGCTTTCCGACATATGGCGGTTCGACGGGAAGGGATACCGGAAGATCTCTTCGGCCCTGCCGTATTTCTTGAGGACCGCCGACCTCGGACCGGAAGGGATCGTCCTCCTGGGGCAGGAAGCCGGCGGTCGATCGGTATACCAAGGGCCGGTCTTCCGGCTGAGCGTCCAACGGTCCGGCGCGGTGGATATCAAGGACCGGGGCCGCCTCCTGCCGCTTCCGGAAGGAACGTTCCTCTACGCGTTCATCCCTCTCCGATGGAAGGAGGAGGTCCGCTACGCGGTCCTGAACGCCCGGGACCGGCTCGTCTATCTCGATTCCGCCGGGAAGGAACTGTGGGAAGGGCTGGACACGTTGACCGGAACGAGGAACGTCCCGGACAGGACGGAAGAAATGCCGCTTCTCCCCGGGCGCATGTCCGCCGTGGACTTGAACCGGGACGGGAAGGATGAACTGGTCGTGATGAACGCGCTGGCGGCCGCGGGCACCTTCTTCGAAAATCTCCGCGTCACCACCCAGGCGGAGCTGCTCTGCTTCGAGCAAGCGGGCGATTCCCTGCGGCTTGCCTGGCGGTCGCCCCAGGCGGATTCCTCGGGGCAGGACCTGCTGGTGGACCGGTTCGGAAAAGGCGGTCCCCGTTTCGGCATGGCATCCAGAGATCGCGGGAAAATCCTGGGCGGCACCTCGCGGTGGCGGATCCTCTGGATGAACTGAAACCGGGTGAGCCGAACCGGGTGAGCCGAATTTGACATCGGCGCGCCTTGACTTATAATTATCTATTCCGCAAAGCGTGGCGGTGTAGCTCAGACGGTTAGAGCATGCGGCTCATATCCGCAGTGTCCGGGGTTCAATTCCCTGCACCGCCACCATTTTTCTCCCATTGGCCGTCCCCATGGTAAAATCCAATTTCCGATGAAAACCTCACGTGTCCTGATCGTCGATAATGATCCGGAAGACCTGGAGAAATACGCCACGGTGCTTTCCGGGGCGCGGTACGCCGTTCACCGGGCCAAGGGATGCTCGGAGGCGTTCGAGATCCTGAAAAAGCATCGCGGGAAGGCGGTCGTTCTTTCCGAACTCGCCGCGAACGGGGAGTGCGGCCTGGCCTTCATGAAGAAGGCGTTGAGGGAGTACCCCTTCCTGCCGTTCACGTTTCTCGTTTCTTCCCCGTCCCTCGATTCCGCCATCGAAGCGCTGAAGGAAGGGGCGTACGACTTCCTGCGGAAACCCGTATCCCCGGAGATCCTTCGCCGCTCCGTCGCCCGCTCGGTGCAACGGTTGAACTTAGCGCTGGAGTCGGAGAAAAGGGAAGGGGAGTTCCGGAGACAGCTTTCCCGAAGCCAGAAAGACCTGAAGAACGCCCGGACCCTCTCCTCCTTCAAAGGTTTCATGATTTCCATGGCGGCCCACGATTTCCGATCCGTCATCACCGTCCTCGACGGATACCTGCAACTCATCCGGGAGAAATGCAATGAATGCCCGCTATCCGACCCCGACGGCATGATGTACCAGGCCGGCCGGACGATCGCCCGGCTCCGAACGATGGCGCACACGCTCCTCGATTACGAGGCGGCGGAAACCGGGCGTATCCAGGTGGAGATCAAGCCGTTCCCGCTGGGGGAGGCATTGCGGGAATGCATCGCTTTCTACAAGCCGTACGCGGAAAGGAAAGCCGTCGATCTTTCCCTGGACTGGGACGGTCCGGAGGTCGTGGTGATGGGAGATCGAGACAAGGTGATGGAGGTGCTCGATAACCTGCTCTATAACGCCTTGAAATTCACCCCCGCCCGCGGGGAGATCCGGTTGTCCGGAGAGCAGGGGAACGGCGTTGCCGCCATCACGGTGAGCGATTCGGGATCGGGCATACCGAAGGAAAAGCTCCGGAATCTCTTCAACCGGGAAGATATGGTTGCCACGCTGGATGCCCACGCACGGCTTGGCCTCGGAATGACCATCTGCAAACGCCTGGTGGAAGCGCAGCACGGGAACAGCCGTATCCAAAGCGTTTTGGGGAAAGGGACGAAGGTCACCTTCACGGTTCCCTCCGGGCAATTATCCCGTAATGGAAAATAATTTCCTAATATTGGACTAATAATCACCAAATAGTTCCACTAAGTTTTCTTATCTTCCGCGCTCCGGAAAACTATTTCACACCAAACCCTTTTTTTCTATTATGTTTAGCAAGAACTTGCCGATAAGTGTAAGGTGGTGGCATGCGCTTTGCTATTTTTCCGTACGGACTACCATAGAGGGGGCTTATGACGCCGAAACTCGTTCTCCTGGTCGATGATGACCCGGAATTCTCACAATTTGCCAGAGCTCTTCTCACCGAGAAGGGAATGCAGGTCGTCGCGGCTTCCAGCAAGGCGGAAGGCCAGGCGGCATTCGAAACGAATTCTCCCGCCTGCGTGATCCTCGATATCTTTCTTCCCGACGGATCGGGGGTCGACCTCATCCGGCCGATGCGCTCTTCCAACTCTTCCACTCCGATCATCGTCGTTTCCGGCCAAGGGAGCGTGGACGAGGTCGTTCGGGCGATGAAGGAAGGCGCCAGCGATTACATCAAGAAACCGTTTCACGGCGAGGAGCTGTTCCTGAAGGTCCAGATGGTCCTCGAGAATACCCAGGCGAAATGGGAGCTGGAGGAGCTGCGCACCAAGGTTCGGCCCGAAGAAGAGTATCACCTGCTCTTCGGGATGAGCGACCGGATGAGCAAGGTCCAGGCGATCCTCGACCAGGTGGCGGGAACGGACATCACGGTCCTCATCAGCGGCGAGAGCGGCACCGGGAAAGAACTGGTCGCCAAGGCGATCCACAAGTCGTCCGACCGCGGCGGCGAGCCGTTCATCAAGGTGAACTGCGCGGCCCTTCCCAGGGAGCTGTTGGAAAGCGAACTGTTCGGGTTCGAGAAGGGAGCGTTCACCGGCGCCCACCGCAGGAAGTACGGCCGGTTCGAGATGGCCCAGAACGGCACGATCTTCCTCGACGAGATCAGCGAGATGCACATGGACCTGCAATCGAAGCTGCTGCACGTCCTCCAGGAAAAGCAGTTCTTCCGGATCGGCGGCGAGCGCGAGGTGAAGGCGGGTTGCCGCATCCTCTGCGCCACGAACAAGAACCTCGAGCGGATGGTGGAGGAGGGAAAGTTCCGGCGGGACCTGTACTACCGGATCAACGTGGTGAATATCCTCGTTCCGCCCCTCCGCGACCGGAAGGAAGATATCCCGGTCCTCGTGGATTACTTCATCGGCCGCTACTCGCAAATGTACAACCGGGAACCGATGAAGACCTCTCCGAAATTGATGGAAATGTTCCTTAATTACAGCTGGCCGGGGAACGTAAGGGAACTCGAGAACAACGTGAAGCGGCTCATCATTCTCGGGAACGAGTCCCAGCTCGTGTCGGAGTTCCAAAGGAGGAGGGAGACGGGGCAATACAGCGCCGTTCCCGACGACGGACCCGGGGACACGATGGTCCCGGCGCCGCAGAGGAAGGCCGAGGGAAGCAGGGCCCCCCTCCCGGCGAACACGTTGCAAGGCGCGGGCGGATACGAACTGAACCTGTCGAACAACCGGTCCACGTTGAAGGAAGTCGCCAAGATCGCCCAGAGAAACGCCGAGAGGGAACTGATCCAGCGGGTTCTCCAGCAGACCCGGTGGAATCGGCGGAAGGCCGCGCAGATCCTGGACATCAGTTACAAGGCGTTGTTGTACAAGATCAAGGAATGCGGCCTGAACATGGAGTGACGCCGGAATTTCCGCCCTTAATCCGGATGTAATGTTAAGTTTGTAAAGATGATTGGAACGTTTAAATCAGGGTTTCGCGGAGGTGGAATGGTGAAGGCCATATGGGCGGTAGCCTGCTCGCTGCTTGTGTTCCTTGTCGCAGCGGTATCGTCGCCTCTCCCGGCGTTCGCGCAGGACCCTGTGGGGACCGCGGGGACGGCGAGAAACGTTCCCGCCTGGATGGATAATTCCGCACCGCTGCGAAGACCCCTTCCTCCGACCCAAACCGCCACGAACGACGCGTCATACCAGCTGGGGCCGGAAGATCAGCTCCGGATATCGGTATGGGACAACAAGGAACTCACCCTGGATCTCGTTGTCCGGCCGGACGGCAAGATCTCGATGCCGCTCATCCAGGATGTCGTGGCGCAAGGGTTGACGGCGGTCCAACTCGCGGAAGATATCCGGAATAAATTGTCCGCCTACCTCGTGAACCCGGAAGTTTCCGTGATCGTTCTGCAGGTCAATTCCCCCAAATATTACCTGATCGGATATGTGGCCCGTCCGGGGACGTACCCCCTGCGCGGCGATATATCGGTCCTGCAGGCACTCGCCTTGGCCGGCGGATTCACCCAATTCGCCTCGCCGAGGAGCATCAAACTGATCCGTGACGCGGGGGGAAAACAGGAAATCCGGAAAATCAACTATTACAATTTGATCGACGACGGAGGAGAGGGGAACTACCTGCTCAAATCCGGCGATACGATCGTGGTGCCGTAAATGAGGTCCCCGGGATGCCGGCAACGGGTTTGGCGGCGGTTCATCCTTCTCGCCTCCGCGGTCGCGATGATTCCGACCGCGGCCGTCCAGGCGGCGAGCGTCCGGCTCGATGCGATTCCATCGCTGCGCATCGCGGAGGGCTGGTACTCCAATGTCTACAACGCGAGCGGCGACGAGGTGTCTTCACCCGGTACGCGGGTGTCGCCGGGAATCGCCTTCAAGTTCACCTCCGCGGACAATGTCACGCTCCATCTCTCGGGAAATTACGAGAAGGTCTGGTACCACGATCCGGAGGCCGAGGAAGCGGATTACAACACCTGGTTTTTCCGGCTCGACTCCACCGGCGGTTGGAAACTGACGCCGACCTTATCCATGCTGCCGTCCGTGTACTACGTCAACACCACCAACTCTTACCGGAGAGTGCAGTTGCTTCCCTCGGGGGACCCGTTGGTCCCGCCGGTCACGATCACCAACTACGGGGACGTGAAGTCGCAGGATTTCGGCGGAGGATTGTCATTCGAATACCTCGTATCCCCCAATGTGTCCATGGGGCTCTCCGGGAATTACGTCGAACGTCGATTTCCCGACGATAATGTCTCCGGATCCGGTTTGAAGGACTCGTCCCAGGCCGGCGGGGGCGTCTCGGTCTCCTACTCCGTTTCC
>JAJZRM010000161.1 GCA_021802685.1 Deltaproteobacteria bacterium
GAGGATGTCGGCGAGGGGTTTCTCGAGGACGTTTCCGAGGTGCATGTCGAACCCCGTGCACGCCTGCACGAACCCCTGCGAATTGACCAGGCAACTGTACAGATGGCGGCGGCATGTGAACGCCGCGATGGGGGGCCTGGGAACCCAGTGGAAACCGAAACGCTCCGCGTCGATTCTCGCCAGTTCGTGGAACAGTTCGCGGATCTCCCGGGGAGTCAGTTCCAGGTGCCTGTTTTCGGCGGCGCGCCCCTGGCAGGTCATCACCTCGAAATACGGCGTGATCCCCCGCTCCCGGGCCCAGACCCACATCCGGTCGATCTCCGCGAAGTTCCGGCGGCAGATGATGGTCTGGATCCCGAGAAAACGCCCGCCTCCGGGGAACCCGGCTTCCTGGAGAAACCGGAGTCCCCGGAAGATCCCAAGGTGAGCCCCGGGAACGCCGACCAGCTCATCCTGCACCGCGGGGTCCAGGCTGTTCTTCTTGACGACGACGTTCACTTCCGATTCGAACAGGAAGCCGCAATCCTCCGGGGTGAGCAGGACGCCGTTCGTGAACAGCGTCTGGGAAAGCCCTAGCTTCCGGATTCCGTTTATGATTTCCCGGAAACGGGGGTAAAGGAGGGGCTCGCCGCCGCCAAGGAGGATGATCTTTCTCGCTCCCAGCTCCTTCGCCTGCCGGACGACGTCGAGAATCTTCTCGCCGGGCATCTCGCCATGAAGCGCGTTCCCCGCGGAGGAGTAGCAGTACGAGCACCTCAGGTTGCACTTCCTGGTGAATTCCAGCTCGAGAGACAGGAGCCCGCCCCGGGACAGACAGTCGTCGATCTCCGCTTTTTCGAATCCCAGATCCGAATCCAGACCGTTTCTCATCACGGAATCCTTTACGACTCCCTGTAGTCGACGAACGTCCTGGGCTTTCTGCGGCCGCCTTCGAAGAGCGCCTTTTCAATTTCCCCGGGCGCCTCCAGGATCAGTTCCGGCGTCACCCTGATTTTGGAGTAAATCATATCATTTAGGTTGTTACGGAATATAGAGGAACGGTCGGCGGTTCCCGCCCGAATTACGACCCGGTCTGTCCCATCCTTTTCGGCATGGGCCTCGATGACGAAATTCTCCACTCCCGCGGCGGACAACAGCACCTCTTCGATCGCCTTCGGGTACAGCGTCGTTCCCTTGAGTTTCAGCCTTTGCCGTTTCCGACCCAGGATCGGACCGATGCGCGTACCTCCCCGCCCGCAAGGGCACGACCCGGGGACGATGAACGAGATGTCTCCCGTGCGGTACCGGAGCAGCGGCATCCCCTGGACCTGGAGCGTCGTGATGACCAGTTCTCCCGGCTCTCCGGCGGGGAGCGGGGAATCCTCCTCGTCGACAATCTCACACAGGAGGAATTCGGGATGGGAGTGGAGTCCGCAATGGGCCGGGCACTCGTGAAACGCCAGTCCCGCCTCGGTGAGGCCGTACGTGGAGCGCATCTCTCCGCCCCACGCCTCCGCAATGAGCCTTCCGAGGGTGTTCGGCATCAGGTCCTGCCCCCGGATCGAATCGCCGATCAACAGGAACTTTCCGGGCGCGAAATCCCGTACGTCGAGACCGTCCTCCCTCGCCTGGCGGGCAAGGGTCAGCAGCCGGGACGGGACGCAGACCATGCCGTCGGGCCGCAGTTGCCGCATCAGATCGAGATGCCGCCGCGCCGGCTGGGCGCCGATGCGGACCGCGGCCGCGCCCAACCTGTGCAACCCGAGATGGTACGCCATGCCGGCGACGAAGAGGTTGTCGAGCGTCACGGCCACGTGATACCGGTCCCCCGGGCGGGCCCCCAGCCACTCGAATCCCCGGCGCTCGTTTTCCGCCAATCGTTCGACGTCGTCCCGGGTCATCGGCATGTAGACCGGCTCTCCGGTCGTGCCCGTCGTGGCGACGATCTCCACGACGCGGTCCCGGGGGGCCGCCCAGAAGTCCCGGTTCCGGCGCTGGACCTCTTCCCGCGAGGTCAACGGCAAGGACGGCAGGTCGGCCAGGCGCCGCACAGATCCCGCGCGTCCCCCGTCTTCCTTCAGGACTTCCCTGTAATACGGGGAAGCGGAAGCGGCGTATTCGACGGTCTCCCGGAGCAGGTCGTCCTGGATCCCCGCGATCTCCGGTGGCGACAAATTGAATATTCCGGGTACCGGTTTCATGGTCGGTTATGTTACCACTTGATCTCGCCAGCGGGCTATTTTACAATTTGGAATCAATATTTCCACAATGAGGCTCAAAATGGAAACGATTGCTCGGTTTTTCCGGATCGAACCTCAAAGTTTCTTCCTTCTCGGGCCACGGGGCACCGGGAAATCCACCTTCGTCCGGGTGAACTTCCCGGACGCGCTCTATATCGATCTTCTCCAGCCGAATGTCTTTCGTTCACTCCTCGCACGTCCCGAACGGCTCAGGGAAATGGTCCACGGAAATCCCGGTACCCATACGATCGTTCTGGACGAGATCCAGAAAGTTCCCCGACTTCTCGATGTGGTCCACTCCCTGATGGAGGAGGATCGGAGGCGGCGGTTCGTCCTGACGGGTTCGAGCCCTCGAAAGCTCAAACGGGACGGCGCCGACATGCTGGCAGGACGCGCCCTTCTCAAGCGGATGCACCCTTTCGTCGCCGGGGAGTTGGGCACGGGGTTTTCCCTTGAGGGAGCCTTGCGCCACGGAATGATACCGGTCGTCGTCGGGAGCCCCGATCCGGAAGCGACTCTCCATTCTTACGTCGACCTTTACCTGAGGGAGGAAATCCAGGCCGAGGGGCTGACTCGGAACATCGGGAACTTCACCCGTTTCCTCGAAGCGGCCAGCTTCTCCCACGGTTCCCGGCTCACCGTTTCCAACATCGCGCGCGAGTGCGGCGTCGAGAGAAAAACGGTCGAGGGATATCTGTCGATCCTCGAAGACCTGTTGCTGACGTTCCGGGTCCCGGTATTCGCCCGCAAGGCGAAGCGTGCGACCGTTTCCCATCCGAAATTCTATTTTTTCGACACGGGTCTCTACAACGCGTTGCGGCCCAAGGGGCCGCTCGATCGTCCGGAGGAGATCGGCGGAGCGACGGTGGAAGGCCTGGTGGCGCAGCACCTTCTGGCCTGGATTGATCACCGGAGGCCGGACGTCGCCCTTTATTACTGGCGGACCCGTTCCGGCAACGAAGTCGATTTCGTCCTCTATGGGAAGAACATCTTCCGGGCGGTCGAGGTGAAGAACGCAGCTTCCGTCCATTCTGCGGACCTTCGCAGCTTGAAGACTTTTGGGGAGGATTATCCGCAAGCGGAGAGAGTGCTGATCTACCAGGGGAAGGAACGCCTCCTGACCGACGGAATACGGGTCGTGCCGTGCCGTGAGTTCCTTCTGGAACTCACGTAATCCAGAGGTTCGGATAGAATCTCCGGACGAAACCGCCCGAGAGGTTCGGGCGGAAGCCGAAGCGCCCGCACACCAGGTCGGTGATGGATATCGCCATCAGGACCGGCAGGAGCAGGGTCGAGGCGAACACCTTCCCGACGGGGACCCCGCATCCCTGCAACCCCTCGAAGGAGCGGATCCCGAGCGTCCGGAGGACGAAGTACAGGGCGCCGTACAGGGCGCTCAGGGGCATGCAGAGCAGCACCATCAAGGCCTCGAACATCCGGTCCGTCCCCGGGCCGAGAAAGATCCGGTCCCTCCCGGTGCCTGCGCCCCGGTAGGTGTATTTCACTCCCGGCCGGAAGGTCTCGATCGCCCATTTCACCATCAGGTAGGAGATGACGTAGACGGAGATGGCGGCCACATCGGGGACCGAGCGAAAGTGCGTCTTCTGCCGCGGCTTGTACAGGGGAACGATCGGAAGGGAACGGACGGGCGTACCCGAATCCCCCGCCTTGATCAGGATCTCCGTTTCCGAGACGAACCGTTCCTTCGACATGGCGATGGAACCCGTCAGGGAAAGCGGGTACAAGCGGTAACCGCACTGTGTGTCGTCGACGAACCGGTTCGCGGCAAGGCAGATGTAGAAACGGGCGACCAGCATCGAATTGTACCGGTGCGCCGGGATCGCCGCCGGGTCCCCCATTCTCGAACCGAGGATGATCGCTTCCGGATCTTCACGGTGCGCGGCGAGGAACCGCGGGATGTCCTCCGGGTCGTGCTGGCCGTCGGAATCGATCGCCACCACCGCGGAAAATCCTCTCCGCTTCGCTTCCGCGAACAGGAGCCGGAGGCTGTTCCCCTTCCCGCGGTTTTCCGGAACGCGGATCACCGCCGCCCCCGCGGCGGCCGCGGCCCGGGAGGTCCCGTCCGAGGAACCGTCGTCCGCCACGATCGCCACGGGGAGATGCCGCAGCACTCCCCGGACGACATCCCCGATGGTCTCCTCCGAATTGAACGCCGGAACGACGGCGCAGACCGGACCGGCGCCCTTCATCCATCGGCCTCCGGCCTTCCGGCGGGCTTCACGGCGATGGTCGTCTTGCTGACCCCCGGCAGGAGGAACCTGCCGCCGCTGGCCGCGTAACACCCTCTGGCCAGCGCGCCGAAAAAGAGCGTGGCGGAGAGCGCGCCCAGGCCGGCCGGTCTCGTCGTCCTCCCGGGGAAGGTGCGCGCATCCGCGAAGCCCGTCTCCTCCAGCATCCTCCGCAGGACGGCGGGGGAAAAATCGTACAGGTGGAAAGGAGGGTCGTAAAGGGACGCGCCGATCCCCGCGGAGCCGAGCATCCGGACGACCGGGGTCGTATGGGGGACGCGGACCAGCAGCGTGCCTCCCGGGGAAAGCAGGCGGAACACCTTTCTCAGCGCGCCCATCGGGTCCGCGAGATGCTCCAGGACGTAGAACATGGTGACCGCCTCGAAGCTGCAGGGAGGGGCATCGAAGTCTTCCACGGTGCCCGTTCGCACGGGTATCCCCCTTCGAGCGGCGGCGGCCGTGACGACCGGGGACGGATCCACCCCCTCCGCGCGCCACCCGCGTTCCCGCATCAGGGCGACGAAGTCCCCGAAGGCGCACCCGACGTCGAGCAGCCGGCCCGTTCCGGTCCCTCGCCCCGGAGACCCGAGAAGGCCGGCGGTTTCCCGGAACACGTCGCGCATGAACGCCGACCAGGTATCACCGGTTTTCCCCTCCCGCTGATGGTACCCGGCGTAGAGGCGCCGAAGCTCCGTTTCGGCCGGGCGGGACTTGAGATAGACCAGGCCGCAGTTCCCGCAACGGACGAACCGGACCCCGTTCCCGGCCGACACGGGCGCCGAATCCTCCATGCCGCACAGGTTGCATGACACTTCGACCATCCGTCACCTTTTCTCAAGGACCCACAGGGTCCCATCGAGGAAACTCTTTCTCCCGCGATGGCCTCTCCCCTCCCGGTACCCGATTCCCTCGAACATCCGCGCGTTCTCTTCCGGATCGGAAAAACCTTCCCAACCCGCGCAGACACCCTCGGAAAAATCATGGATGAGCGTGGCGATCCGCACGCCGGAGGAAAGAACATGGCGGCGGCCCGGGTCGGGATACGCCCGGGTGAGAATCCCCAGCCTGCCTCCGGGAACGAGCACCCGCGAGATGTCCCTGTAGACATCCTTCCGGATCGTCCTGGGAATATACGGATCCCCGCAGGAGAAAAGGACCGCATCGAATGCGCCGTCGTCCAACGGCAGCGGGCTGCCGAACCCCTTCCATCGACCCGGATCGACCCACCGGATGTTCGAGCGCCCCGAAACCTCTCCGGCCGCGCCGTTCACCCGTTCCTTCGCCAACCGGGCGAACGAATCGGTGAAATCGACGGCCGTCACCAGGGCTTCCGGATACGAAGCGACCGCGTCCGCAAGGCCCCACCCCGGCCCATGGCACAGATCCAGGAGGCGGAACGACGGGCTGTTTTCGACCCCCATCAACTCCATGAGCATCCTCCGGCACGACCGGAACGACGAACAGCCGAGAAACCGGTCCCATGTCGCGACGCTTCGGTCATCGAAACGGAAGAGGGCCGGTTCTCCCCGAAGGAAGGCAGGGACATGCCGCAGGCATTCCCGGAAGAAGAGGATCTGTGCGTCTTCGACGCGGCCGCATTCTTCTTCCGGCATCCGGGACGCCCCGCCGTCTTCGTGATCGATCCACCCCGCTTCCCGGAACAGGTCCACCAGGACGCCGATCATCCGCCGCCGGTTTCCCTCGGAGACGGCGTATCCCGGGTCCTCTTCCAACGCATCGCAGAAACCGTCGAAGGTGAACGGAGAGACATCCCTCAACCGCCGGAAGATTCCTTCCCTGGCCGCCAGGTCGAGGATCTCCGGAAGCAGGAAGCGGGCGCAGTTGGCGCATTCGTAAAAATCCCTTATGCCGGGCTTGCTCTCCATCTATCCCTCGGGCGTCCCCGCGATCAATCCCCGGAAATCCAACGGGCGGAATGCCCCTCCGGGGGAAGATCCGGCCGCTTGCCTCGATAGAACCACAGCAGGAACGCCGCGGCGGTTCCGAGGAGGACGACGATTCCCGCCAGACCCGTCCGCCGCGCCAGGACATAAAGACCCGCCAGGAAAACGGCTGCCGACATCGCGAACAGGAGAACCGACATCGTGAATTGCCGGTCGCAGACCTTCACATCAGACTCCAAGGACCTTCCGGACGGGTGCGAACCGCAGGTGCGCCAAAAGCCCGGCGATTTTCCTCGAGGTGGAAGACAGGTTGAAGTAGTGCATGAATTTCCGGCTGCCCGGAAGATCGACCCTGGGCT
>JAJZRM010000162.1 GCA_021802685.1 Deltaproteobacteria bacterium
CGGGGGGAGCGCCGCACCTGTCTGCGGCGTTCTCCGGCGTGAAGGCGAAGTTCCTCATCGTTTCGTTCAACACCGACTGGCTGTACCCGACGTACCAGTCGCAGGAGTTACGGAACGCCCTGATGCAGAACGGGCTCGCCGTGGCGTGCCTCGAGCTGGAGACGATCCACGGGCACGACGCGTTCCTCATCGAGTACGAGAAGCCGCCCGAGGGGGGGAAGCCCGGCGTGAAGAACAAGATGGCCCGCGTCGTGCAGGATTTCCTGGGAAACGTCGCGTCGCGGCCGTGAATAACCGTACCTGGGGGGATATCATGCCGAGGAAAGCCGTCCTGGCGGCTCTGGCCGCCGCACTGACCCTGAGCGTGTCCGCCTGCTCGGTGATGCAGAGCACCTACCAGCGGAAGGTGGACGAGGCGGAATCGTTGGCGGGCCGGTACGCCGCGTTGGAAAAAAAGCACGAGGAGCTGGCCGGGGAAAATGCCGCCCTGAAAGACCGCCAGGAGCGGCTGACCGCCGACCTGGACGGGATGAAGCAGCAGCGGGACAAGATGGTGACCGACCTCGCCTACCTGACGGGGCAGCGGGACAAGTTGGCGCAGGACCGGGAGGAGCTGAACGCGATCCTCCAGTCCCGTTCCGACTCCCTGTCGCAGAGCGTCTTCGAGATGCGCAAGCGGGCGGCCGACCTCGAGGAGGAGAACGCGAAGCTCAAGGCGGAGAACGCCCGGCTGGTCAAGGCCCGGGAGGAGCAGGTGCAGAAGGTCAGCTCCACCTACGAGGACCTGCTGGAAAAGATGAAGACCGAGGTCGCGCAGGGCCAGGTGGCCATCTCGGAGCTGAAGGGCAAGCTGTCCGTGAAGATGGTCGACGCCGTCCTCTTCGACTCGGGGAAGGCCGAGGTGAAGCGGGGGGGCGGCGACATCCTGCGGAAGGTCGTCTCGATCCTCAAGGGCGTCAAGGACAAGGCCATCCGCATCGAGGGGCACACCGACAACGTGCAGATCTCCTCCTCCCTGGCGAAGCGGTATCCCACGAACTGGGAGCTGTCGGCGGCCCGGGCGATCAACGTGACCCGGTTCCTGCAGGAGCAGGGGATCGACGCGGCCCAGCTGTCGGCGGTCGCCTACGGGGAATGGAAACCGGTGGGGGACAACGCCTCGCCGGAGGGGCGGGCGAAGAACCGGCGGATCGAGATCAACCTGGTGGAGCGGGACTAGCCGATGATCCGCAAGGCGCTGCTGCTCAAGCTGTTCGACGCCGCCTACATGCAGCGGTGGAACGACAAGATCCGGCCGGTCGAGCTGATCGAGCTGGACAAGCAGGCCCACAAGATGATCGTCGCCCATTTCATCGGGCGCTTCGAGGAAGAGGCGGGCGTCCCGGTCCAGTGGCAGAAGTTGATCGAGGGCGGGATCTTCGATCTCCTCCAGCGGATCGTCATCACCGACCTCAAGCCCCAGATCTTCTACAAGATCAAGGCGGACACGAGAAAGTACAAGCAGCTGAACGACTGGGTGTACGGGGAACTGCGGCAGGTCATCTCCCCCCTCGGGAAGCCGTTCTGCCGGCGATACCAGGACCACTTCATCGAGGGGGAGGGAGGCGTGGAGCGGCGCATCCTCAACGCGGCCCATTTCTACGCCACGCGCTGGGAGTTCCAGATCGTCGAGCGGGCCAACCCCGGCGGCTACGAGATCGACGACATCCGGAAGGACCTCGACCGGAAACTCGAGGGATTCGGCGAACTCAAGGGGATGGGGCTCCTTTCGGCGGAGCGCCGGTTCCGCAACTTCATCGATTTGTGCGGCCAGCTGCGGTTCCAGTCCCGCTGGGCACACCTCCACCGGATCCCGAAGACCTCGGTCCTCGGCCACTCCCTGTACGTCGCGATCCTCTCCTACCTGTTCTCGCTGGAGATCAAGGCGTGCCCGCGGCGATGCGTGAACAACTTCTTCACGGGGCTGTTCCACGACCTGCCGGAAGTCCTCACCCGCGACATCATCTCCCCGGTGAAGCGTTCCGTGGAAGGGTTGTCCGAGCTCATCAAGGGGTTCGAAAAGGAGATGCTCGACAAGGAGGTGTACGGCCTGCTGCCGGAAGGGTGGCACGCCGATTTCCGGATGTTCGCCGAGCACGAATTCGAGAACTTCGTCACCGTTTCGGACAAGGTCCTGTCCGTCGCCGCGTCGGAGATCCAGGAACGGTACAACGAGGACGTCTACAACCCGAAGGACGGGGAGCTCGTCAAGCGCGCCGACCAGCTGGCCGCCTTCGTCGAAGCGTACGCGGGGATCCGCAACGGGAGCACCAGCCAGGACCTGCAGTACGCCAAGGCCAACATCCGCGGACAGGAGCAGAACGCGCAGTACCTTGGGCTGAACTTCGGGGAGATCTACTCCGACTTCGACTGACCCGGCCCGGCCCGCCGCCGCGCGTCGAGGCGGCGGAAGTACTCCTCCCGGCACATCGCTTCCACCCCCGCCATCGCCCGGAACGCCTCCTCGAACCCTTCCCGCCCCACCGTGAACACCCCGTGCCCGTAGACGACGGCCTTCCCGGAGGCCCCGATGACCCGCCGCACGCTTGCGGCGAGACCCCCGGCGCCGATCTCTCCCGCAACGACCGGCGTGTCCCCCAGCATCCGAACGCGGGGGCAATCCTTCCAGCAATCCTTCACGGGGCACCCTTCCTCCCCGCAGAGCATGCTCATCGCCACGGCGAATTTCGGGTGCCCGTGGAGGATCGCGCGGGCGCCGGTGGCCTCGTAGATCCTGCGGTGGGCGGGCAGCTCGCTGGAGGCGGTGATCCCCGCGGTGGAGCGGTTGTCGTCCGGGACCGGATCGACGCATCCCGCCAGCTCGTCGAGCGCCGCGGCCGTCTGCGAGATGTAGATCGTCCCCCCCGCCCGGTAGGAGATGTTGCCGAAACAGGAGTCCACCAGCCCCCGCTCGACGGTGTACCGCCCGATGGCGGCGATCTCGGCCAGGATCTCTCCGGGCTCCTCGAGCGGTCCGGGCCGGAAGTGTAGCCCTTCCGCGGAGGGGGCCGTCAGATGCTCCTCCCGGAACGCCTGGAACGCCTCCTCCTCTTCGGGAAGCAGGAAACCGTCCTGGAGGACATCCATCAGGTACTTCACGTACGCGGCATGGTGGACGGAGGAGTAATGGATGTACGCCTGTTCGAGGGTCACCGTCCCCGCGCCGAAGATCCCGATCCCTTCCGCGATCGCCCCTTTCCGGTTCGAAAGGAGCGCGGCGATCTTTCCGGCCGGGTCCGCGCCCAGCTCCCCGCGCCGCAGGAACGGGATGTCGTGCAGGAAGGTGCGCGTCTCGGTGTCGAGCGGGACGAGCGCCGACGATCCGGCGGGGGACCGGCGGACGAGGAGTTCCGGGAACGGCAGGGAGGGCGCGGCGGCGACCATCCCAAGGCACGAGAGCCGCGACAGGACGTCCGCGGCCAGCCGCGACAGGTCGGGCGCCCCTCCCTCGACCATCCGGTCGTCCTGGGCGGCGAAGCCGACCCGGCCGGGCGCCGCCGATCGGTCCCGCAGGAGCTTGACGGCGTATTTTTCGATCATTTTCCTCATGGCTGCTTATCGAGGAACGCCGGGTCCGGGAACGAACCGTCGTCGGAGAGTCCGCGGATCCGGTAATACTTCGTCAATTCCTCGCCGAAGCGCGCCCTGTCGATCGGCGGGACCTCGATCCCGTCCCCTTCGGACCCCGGCTCGCGGAAGAACCGCGCCGGCAGGTCGTCGTCCGCGCGGATAAAGCCGTTCTCCGCGTTGTAGAACCGCTCCGTGAGGCAGATCCGCTCCCCGATCTCCTTCAGCCCCTGGGGTACGTGGCGTTCTCCCGTCACGCCGGCGAGGAGCTCGGCGTACTCCTCCAGGGAGGCGCCGAAGAAAGCGAACTTGCACGCGACCAGGGAGTCGACGGCGGCGTTCACGTCCTCCGCGATCTTGATCATCCGCGCCTTCCCCGAGAAGGAGAACCGGTCCGAGGCGATCGGCTTGCGCAGGATCTCGTGCGAGACCGGGTACGCCCGCAGGTGGCAGCCGCCCCGGTTGCTCGTGCAGTACGCCAGCGCCATCCCGTACGCTCCCCGCGGGTCGTAGGCGGGCAGCTCCAGCGACTTGACCGACATCGACAGCTCCGGGCGCCCGAGCGCTTCCGCCATGCGGCGGGAACCTTGCGCGAGGAGGTCCCCCTCGCCCCGGCGGAAGGCGATGTCCGCGAGGAGAGGGACCACTTCGTCGGGGGAGGGGAAGCGGCCGCGCGACTCGCCCCACGCGGAAAGTGTGGCCGCGGCGGAAATCGTGTCCATCCCGAAGTCGTTGCAGGCGTCGTTCGACCGGACGATCGCGTGGAGGTCGGAGATGTCGTTCAATGCGCCGAAGTGGGAAACCGTTTCGTATTCCGGCAGGGGGCGTCCGTCGGACGCCCGCTTCTTGCAGCGGATGGGGCAGCCGAAACAGCCCTCCTTTTCCGCTCCGTACGCGGCGCGGATCGCCGGGCCGGAGTAGGCGCCGGACCCGTCGAACACGGTGCGGCGGAAGTTCGAAGTGGGCGCCATCCGCCGTTGGTGCATGAGGTCCACGAGCGCGGGGGTCCCGTACTCGGAGATGCCGAGCTCCCCGAAGATGACCGGGGAAGCGCGGAACAGCCGCATCACGTCGGCACGGGCCCGGTCGAACCGCTCCCGGTCCGCGATGGGAGTGGGGAGGTCGCCGTCCAGCACCACGGCCTTCAGGTTCTTCGCTCCCATCACGGCGCCGAGACCTCCGCGCCCCACCGCGTTCCCCTCGCCCATCATGATGTTGGAGAAGAGGACCCCGTTCTCCCCGGCCGGGCCGATGGCCGCCACGCTTCCGCGTCCGGACAGGGCGCGCACCGCCTGGCCGACGGTCTTCCCCCACAAGGCGTCCGCCGGGAGGATCTCCTCGCCGGCGGAGGTCACGGCGAGCGCTACCGGCCTCGCGCTTTTTCCCTCGATCCGGATCGCAAAGAGGCCGGCGGCGCGGAGGCGGAAGGCGAACCGCCCTCCCGCGGAGCAGTCGTACGCGGTGCCGGTCAGCGGGGAGCGGGAAACGACGGATAGGCGCGCCGAGGTCGGAGCGGGGGTCCCGCACAAGGGTCCCGTCGCGAAAATGAGCGGCATCGCCGGGTCGAACGGGGAGAGCCGGTGCGGCCCCCGCAGCATCCGCACACCGAGTCCCCGCCCCCCGAGGTACGCCGACAGGAGTTCCGGAGGGATCTCCACCCGGCGCATCCGCCCGGAGGTGAGATCCACGACGAGCACGTATTGGCGAAGAGGACGATTCACTTCTTAAATTGTAACAGGGGATTTCCATCCGGCGCGGAATCGATTCCCGCACGCGGCGAATCTTATACGTGAGCATTGGGGGGATTTTCCTGGAGGAGGTATCGTCATGATGGCCAAAGGGCTGGTCATACGGCTGGTCGTTTTATTGGGTGCGGCGGTATTTTCCCTGACGTTTTTTTCCTGAAAGGGCCTTGTAAATCCCGGATAGAGGTCTTCCACGGTCCGGAGGGTGAAGGGAAGAACCTTCACCCTCCGGCGCTCCACATGGCATGAAGTTCCCCGCCCAGGCGCCAGGTTTCTCGATGAAGGGCCTTAAGGGCCTCCCGGTCGTACAGGAGCGCCATGCGCTCCGGGCCGCTCAACGCCCCGGGGCCTTCCCGCAGCGCCCGTTCGCATAGCGCCTCCCTTCGGGCCCGGACGGAAGGATGGAGGCGGCGGGATCTTCCGAGCAGACGGCAATGCAATGCGTTGACGTACGGATCCACGACGGCACGGACGAACCCGCCGTGCCCCGCCGGGGCCGCATGCGGCCGGAACGGCTCCCGCCGGAGCTCCTCCAACTCCCGGTTCGGCGAGACCTCTTCCGGGATCGAAAAAATACCGATGGCGCGCGCAAGGTCTCCGATCCCGACCCTGCTGGCGAAAACCGACAGCGGCACGGACAGGATCAGCGCGCCCACGACCGGTGTCATCCACCAGAAATAGGCCGGGGACAGCCAATGCATGCCGAGGCCCCAGACCGTGGCGACGAGCGTGTCGAGTCCATGATGCCGGAGCGCCTCTCCCCACCGCGTCTCCGCATCCTGTCGGGACTGCGGCCCCCAGGAAACGGCGCGGCCAAGGAAGGTCGAGACGACGAACCGCGCGTGGAACATCATCCGGATCGGCGCCAGGAGCGCGGAGAGGACGATCTCGAGCAGGACCCCCGCCGCGAGCCGGAAAAAACCGCCGAACCTCTTCGCGGATCGCCTGAGGAGCACCAGCGCCACGGCGAGGAACTTCGGCAGGAAGAGAATGACGGCGGTCACGGCCGCCAGCGAAATGGCCCAGTCGGGCCGCCAGATCGGCCACTGGGGGAAGAGGGAGGGACCGGAAGGGAAGTAACGGGGACCGAAGACCGCTTCTCCCACCGCTTCGGCGGTGCAAAGGAGGAGGAAACCGAACCAGAGGAACGCGGAGCCGTAGGAAAGCGCTCCATGGAAAAAGAGGGCGCGGTGGGCGCCGCGCAGCCCCCTGGTGAGAACCAACCTAAGTACCGCTGTACATAAATACGATGACGTATTATAGGCGGCATGTTACCATCCTCTTAAACGATGAGGGGGGTGGATATGCCAAGGAAAAGCCCATATGACATCGAGTTGTC
>JAJZRM010000163.1 GCA_021802685.1 Deltaproteobacteria bacterium
TGCGTCGACGCATGCCCCGGGGTGTTTCGGCTTGACGAGGACAACCGCGCCGAGGCATACGATCCGGAAGGCGCCGACGAGGCGGCGATCCAGGCCGCGATGGACCTTTGCCCGGTGAGCTGCATTCACTGGGAGGATAAAGGGTGACCCGGCCCATCGGCCGCTCGCGGCCCGCGCTCCCGGCGGCCGCCGTCGCCGTTTCCCTCCTCCTGCTTGTCTCCGGGTGCGGGGGGAGGAAGGAGGTGCGCCCGACACCCGCGGCGCCGGTCCTGCCCGCGGGCCCGAGGGTGGCGGTGGCCCCGATGGATAACAAGAGCAACGACCTCTCGGCGTCCGACATCATCCGCGACGCGTTCGTGGAAGGAGCGTCCCGCCGGGGATATTCCGTCGTACCGGTGGCGGAAAGCGACCGGCGCCTTCGGGAAACCCTGGGGATCAGCTACGGCGGCCAACTTCCGTCCGCCACCCCCGCGGAGGTGTGCGGCGCGCTGGGGGTCGAGGGGGTTTTCTACGGAGATGTGCAGGAGTTCAGCAAGACGACCACGGGGATCTACAACAGCGTGACCGTGTCGGCCGCCTTCCGGCTGTACGACAAGGACGGGATCCTTCGGTGGCAGGGGAACGACCGGCAGGTCCGTCAGGATCTTCCCCGCGGCGGGCAGAACCTCGGCGCGGAGATCGTCGTCCACGCTCTCGGAAATCTCCTGCTGAACCCGTTGACACCGTACGGCAGGAGGGTCGGGGAGAACATCGCCAGGAAGCTCCCGGCCGGAGCGCTGAACGACGCACCGAGATAAATCAAAGGAAGGGAGCGCAGTCGATGAAAAAGAAATTGCTGGCGGCGGGGATCCTGTTGGGGAGCGCCGCGTTCGCGGGGTGCGCCACGGCGCCGCCCGTCACCGGGCCTTCCACCCGGGATTCGGCCCCCGCCGCGGAAATGCGGTACCAGAAACGCCAGGCCGAAGCCCCCATCATGTCGCAGGGGCCGAAATTGCGGGTCGCCGTCGTCAAGTTCCAGGACAAGAGCGCGTACGGGCGGGGACGGCTGGGCGCATCCGTGCAGGACATCCTCACCACGGAACTGGCCCGCACCGGGAAGTTCATCATGGTCACGCGGCAGGACCTGGATCTCGTCCTGGACGAGCAGGACATGGCCCGGAGCGGAATGATCAAGGCGGGCACGGGGGCGAAGTCCGGCGAAGTGCTTGGGGTCAACGCGATCGTGACCGGAGTGGTGTCGCAGTTCGGCGTGAAGCAGAAGTCGGCCACCTATCTCGTGGGGGCGAGCAAGACGCAGACGGCGGAGGCGACCGTCGATGTGCGGGTGGTCGACGCCACGACGGGGCGGATCATCTACGCCGAGAGCGGGAACGGGGTCCATGAAACCTCCTCCACCGAGGTCCTCGGGATGGGGGGGAGGACGGGGTACGACGAGACGATGGAGGCGAAGGCGTTCCGCGCGGCCGTCTCCAAGTTCATCGACAACCTGATCCAGAAAATGGCCTCGATCGAGTGGACCGGCAAGATCGCCTCCGTGGAAGGGGGCGAGGTCACGGTGAACGCCGGGAAGAAGACCGGACTGGCGGTCGGGGACCGGCTCCGGGCGTACGGCGCGGGGCGCGAGGTGATCGACCCCGATACGAAGATCTCCCTCGGCCGCCGGCAGGGGCCCGAAAAAGGGGAGATCGAAATCGTCGATTTCTTCGGCGAGGACGCCTCGATCGGAAGGATCGTCCGCGGGAACGGGCTCGCCGTCAACGACATCGTCCGGTTCGGGAAGTGAGGGAGGCCGACATGACGAAACGGATCGCTCGGATCGTCCCGTTGCTCGCGCTGTTGGCGGCGCTGTCGGCCGTCTTCCCCGGCCTTTCGGGATGCTACCCCAAGAGCCAGATCTACGGGGTGGGGAACGAGGGCGGGCTGGTCTTCAACGTGAACCCGCCGGAGGCGGAGGTGGTCCTCGACGGGGTGGCGCAGGGGCCTGCGTCGGACTTCACCCAGGAACGGTATCTGAAGGTGTCCCCGGGGACCCATCAGCTGGAGCTGCGGCTATCGGGGTACGAAACGTACGCCCGGGAGATCTACGTGGCGAATTCGCTGCTGCGGATCGAGGCCGGGCTGATCCGGAAGTGACGGCGAAGGCGCGCGCGGGGCGCGGTTGACGATTTCGGCGCTTTGTATTACTATTTTGTTGATGGTAATACATTTAGCGTGAAAGGTTGGATTGCGATGGCGACCGTGAAAACGCTTGCGAAGGGGCAGGTCGTGATCCCGGCCGGATTACGGAAGAAATTCCGCATCGAACCGGGGACGGAGATGCAGATCATGGAGTACGGAGGGATCATCTACCTGATTCCCCCGGTGGAGGACCCGTTGCGCGCGGCCTGCGGCGCGCTTCCCGCCGTGCCTTCCCTCGGGGACGAACTCCTCAGGGATCGAAAGAAGGATGCCCGTTGACGGGGAAAGCTCCGCTCCTCTTCGACAGCTACGCCCTCCTGAAATTGTTCCAGCGGGAAGCGGGGCACGAAAAGGTTGTCCGCCTTCTGGAGCAGGCGAAGCGGTTGGGGACGGCGAAATGCATCAACGCGATCAACCTCGGTGAAATCGTCTATTCGACGAAGCGTGCTTTCGGGGATCAGAAGAAGATAGAAGTGCTGGCCCATATAGAGAGGCTTGGGTTCCGCATCCTCCCGGTTCCGAACGACCTGGTTTTCCGTGCGGCCGAGTACAAGGCGTCGTTCAGCATGTCGTACGCCGACTGCTTCGCTCTGGCGTCCGCCGTCGAAATCGGCGCGGTCCTCGTCACCGGCGATCCCGAATTCCACGCCGTGGAACACCTCATCAAGATCACGTGGGTGTAGGCGCGCGGGCCGGCCCTATTTCCGGCCCCACCACGTCTTGAGGCGGTCCGCGATCACCTTTTCATGCCCCGCCTCGGAAGGCCGGTAGTACGTCCGCCGCCCGAGCGCCTCGGGGAAGTAGTTCTCCGGGACGAACCCGTCGGCGAAGTCGTGGGGGTACTTGTACTCCTTGCCGTACCCCAGGTCCTTCATCAGCCGGGTGGGGGCGTTCCGCAGGTGCAGCGGCACCGGGAGGCTCCCCCCGGCTTCCGCGTCCCTCGATGCGCCCTGCCAGGCGACGTAGGTGCGGTTGCTCTTCGGCGCGGTGGCGAGGTAAACGGCCGCCTGCGCCAGCGCCAGCTCCCCCTCCGGGCTCCCCAGCGTGCGGTACGCTTCCGCCGCCGCCAGCGTGACCTGCAGCGCCCCCGGCGCGGCGTTCCCCACGTCTTCCGAGGCGAACCGGATCATCCGCCGCGCGATGTAGAGCGGGTCCTCCCCGGCGGAGAGCATCCGCGCGAGCCAGTACAGTGCGGCGTCCGGGTCCGATCCCCGCAGGCTCTTGTGGAGCGCGGAGATCAGGTTGTAATGCTCCTCCCCGTCCTTGTCGTACAGGAGCCCTTTTTTCCGCAACGCTTCCTGCGCCGTCTCCATGTCGACCGCGGAAAGCCGTTTGTGCAGCGCGATGGCCACCGCGGCCTCGAGGGCGTTCAGCGCAACGCGGGCGTCGCCGTCCGCCACCGCGACGATGTGCCGCAGCGCATCGGGGGAGAGGAACGTGTCCGGCTGCCCCATTCCCCGGTCCGGGTCGGACAGCGCCCGCCGCAGGATCGTTTCGAGGTGGGGAGGGAGCAGGGGAGTCAGCACGAGCACGCGGCAACGCGACAGCAGCGCGTTGCGGATCTCGAACGACGGGTTCTCCGTGGTGGTGCCGAACAGCGTGACGGTGCCGTCCTCCACGAAGGGGAGCAGGGCGTCCTGCTGCGCCTTGTTGAACCGGTGGATCTCGTCGATGAAGAGGATGGCGGGCCTCGCGCTTTCCGGCCCCTCCGGGGAACGCGTCGCCTTCAGCTCGGCGAGGGCTTCCCGGATCTCCTTTATCCCGGAGAGCACGGCGGAGTACGGCAGGAAAACGGCGTCCGTTTCCCTGGCGATGATGCGGGCGAGCGTCGTCTTCCCCGATCCCGGCGGACCCCAGAAGATGAGGGACGGGAGCGGGCGGGCGGAGAGCACGGAGGAGAGGAACTTCCCTTCCCCCAGCAGCTCCTCCTGGCCGACGAAGTCGGACAGGGAGGCGGGACGTATCCGGTCGGCGAGGGGGGCGCGCATTACTTTCTCTTTCCCTTCCGGATATAGTATGCCTCAGCATGGAAGAGAACGGGAAACCGAAAGTCCTTCTGCCCGCCCCCCTGAGCTACCTCGGGCGCCGGCTGATGGTGAAGCTCCTCGAACGCGGCGATGTGCGACTCCGGGTCCTCGTAGCGGACCGCAGGACGCTGGGCGGGTTCGCGGACGCCATCCCGGAAATCGTGGAGGGGGACCCGCTGGACGAAGAGGTCCTGCGGCGGGCGGCCGAAGGAATCGACGTCGCCTTCTACCCCGTCCGCTTCATCGGCGCCGACACGGAGTTCCTCGAGAGGAGAAAGGTCTTTCCGGCGATGTTCCGGGACGCCTGCATTCGGGCCGGGGTGGGTAAGATCATTTTCATCACCGCGTACGGACGGGGGGCGGGAAGGGACGGGGACCCTGGGGGACAGGTCAACATCGGGGAGGCCCTCTGCGCGTTGCCGGAACGGATCCGGACCGTGTGGTTCCAGGCGGGGCTGATCCTCGGTTCCGGGAGCCTTCTCTTCGAGGCGCTCCGGAACCTGGCCCAGAAGATGCCCGTCCTTCCGACCCCTCGATGGATGGAGACGAAAGTCGCGGTGATCGGCGTCCGCGACGTCCTCGAGTACCTGATCCAGGCGGTCCGCCTCCCCCTTGCGGAATCCGTCGAGGTGGAGATCGGCCTCGGTTCCATGAGTTTCAGGGAAATGCTCTCCTCCACCGCCCGGGTCATGGGGCTGAAACGGATCTTCCTCCCCGTTCCGATCGACGCCCCGCGGTTGTCGCCCCGCCTGCTGATGATCCTCACCCCGTTTTCCGCCCGCCTGGCGTCGATCTTCATCCGGCTGCTGGAATCGGTGGGAAGGAACATGAGGGGGGTATCTCCGGAGCGGGCGAAGCGGCTCTTCCCCGGGATCGTCCCGGCGCCGTTCGATGTGGCCGTATCGCGGGCGATCGCGGCCATGGAGCACGAGCAGGTGATCAGCCGGTGGACGGACAGCCTCGGGCGGATCCCGCCGACAGGCACGGAGAAGGAAATCTCGCGGTCCGTGTTTCGGGACATCCGGGAGGAGCGCTTCGCCGGGGTGGCGCCGGAAAAGATCTTCCGGGCGGTCAAGTCGATCGGGGGGAAATACGGCTGGTTCACCTTCGACCTGCTCTGGCGGGTCCGGGGAGCGATGGATAAGATCGTCGGAGGATACGGCGGCTCGGTGGGGCGAAGGACGGAGACGGACCTTCGGGTGGGGGACGTGCTCGACGTCTGGAAAGTGATCGACCTGCAGGAGAACCGGCGGCTCCTCCTCGAAGCGCAGATGAAGGTGGAGGGGAAGGCGTGGCTGGAGTTCCGGATCGAGGGGGACACGCTCGTCCAGACCGCCTACCATTACCCGAAGGGGCTTCTCGGCAGGATCTACTGGTACTCCATGTTGCCGTTCCACGCCTTCATCTTCCGGGACATGGTCCGGGGAATCGTGCGGAAAGCCCGGGGGATGGACTGATGCTTCCCGATCGATTATCCTGAATCCCCATGATGTGCGCCGGGATCATCGCCAAGCACACCGACCCGCGGGCCGAATCGATCGTTTCGGAACTTTGCAATTGGCTGGAAGGCGCCGGCAGGAAAGTCGTCCTCGACCGGGAAACCGCTTCCCTGGTCGGGCGCGCCGACGCCGTCGTCCGGTCGCAGCTGCCCGATCATTGCGACTTCCTCATCGTGATCGGCGGGGACGGCACGCTGCTGTCCGCCGCGCGCGTGGTGGGCACTTCGGGGAAACCGATCCTCGGGGTGAACCTCGGCTCCCTCGGTTTCATGACGGCGGTCACCCTCGACGAACTCTACCCGGCGCTCGATCGGATCTTCCGGTCCGACATCGACTTCGACGAGCGGATGATGTTGGTCGCCCACGTTCACCGGCTGGGGGAACGGGTGGCCAACTACACGGTCCTGAACGACGTGGTGATCAACAAGGGGGCGCTGGCGAAGATCATCGACATCAAGACCACCGTCGGTGACACGTACCTGTCCACCTTCAAGGCGGACGGGCTCATCATATCGACGCCCACCGGTTCGACCGGGTACTCTCTCGCCGCCCAGGGGCCGATCGTCTACCCGACGCTCCATTCGATCCTCATCACCCCGATTTGCCCGCACATGCTGACCTTCCGCCCCCTGATGGTGCCCGACTCCATGGTCGTCCGGGCCGAACTGGCGTCGAAGGAGACCGACGTGTTCCTCACCCTCGATGGACAGGTGGGGTTCGGCCTGCGAGAGGGGGACGTGATCGAGGTAAGAAAAGCCCATTCCACGCTGCGGTTTATCCGTTCTCCCTTCAGAGATTACTTTACTGTCCTCCGGACCAAGCTGAAGTGGGGAGAGCGGTGACCGTCCACCCGCGATGCTGATCGAGCTCACCGTCCGGAATCTCGCCATCTTCGAGGATGTCCGCGTCGGATTCGCCGCGGGACTGAACGTGGTCACGGGGGAAACGGGCTCCGGGAAGTCGATCCTGGTGGAGGCG
>JAJZRM010000164.1 GCA_021802685.1 Deltaproteobacteria bacterium
GGGTTCTGCGTCTTGTCCAGCGGGGTGCGCAGGATCTCCCGCACCTCCTCGATGGCTTCCTTTGCGCGCGCGTAGGCATCCGAGGGGTCTTCCCCGATCCGGACCGCGGCATGCGCGACGATCAGGACCGTATGCCGCACGTTGTCGAAGATCACCAGGCGCGAGGGGAAGAGGAACATCGCATCCGGGGCCGGAGTAAGGGGCCGGTCCCCTCCGACCTTCTCGAGGTACCGGACGTAGTCGTACCCGATGTATCCGACGGCTCCGCCGGAAAGCCGGGGAAGGCCCGGGGCCGGCATATAGCGGATCTCCTGGAGGAGGGAGGACAGCCGCTCCAGCGGATCCCCCCCGACGGGCACGGTACGGGTTTCGCTCCCTTTCCGCACCGTGATCTCCTTCGCGTCGGCACGGAACTGAAGGTGCGGATCGAACCCGATGAAGGAGTACCGCGCCCATTTCTCTCCTCCCTCGACGCTTTCGAGAAGGAAGTGGTCGGTCGGAAACCGCGCGGCGATCTTCAGGTATGCGGAGACCGGCGTCTCGAGGTCGGCGTGGAATTCGCTCCAGACGGGGACCAGGGAGTCCGGAGATGCCTGCTCGAGGAACCGTTCCTTGTCGGGCCGGATCATGCGCCTGGTCACTCCTTCATAAGGATCGCATCGATCTTCATTTCGTACTTGATGGAACGCATCGCCTTCATCGCTTCCTCGCGGGACCCGTGAGGGCCGATCCGGACCTTGTACAGGTCGCCCCGGGTTTTGTCCGGGACCCGGACCACCTTCGATTTGTGCCCTGCCCGCTCCAGGCGGTCCCGAAGCGCCTCCGCGGCGTCCCGGCTCTTCATCGCCCCCGCCTGGAGGAGGAACTTCCCTTTTCCCCGCGGCCCCTCGGACGGCTTTGCCGCCTCCTTGACCAGTGGCTGGGGCGCGGGGTCTTTCCGCGTCAGCGAAACCGGGAACGTGGCGTTCGCCTCGGTATTCCGGAGTTCTTCCCCGGCGGTCGGCGGCGTGACCGGGGGCGGCTCGACGACCGGTATCCGGACCGCCTCCTCCGAATACGCGGACATCTCCCGCCGGATGTCCGCCTTCCGCCCTCCCTGGGATTTTACGACGATCTGCTCCCTGGAGGCGCTCTTCTCCACAACGCGGCCGACCTGAAACCCGAGGAAGAAGACGACCGCGATCACGACCAGCGCCCCGACGACGAAAAACACGAACGAAGACCTGTCCGGGTCGCCCCTTTTCTGCCCGCCCTTGTATCGAATCGTTTTCACATCCGCTCCGGGGCCGTCACGCCGATCAGCGAGAGACCGGTGCCGACGACCGTTTTTACCGTCCGCGCGAGCGCCAGGCGCGCCTGGGTTCGTTCCGGCGTCTCGCCGAGGAACCGGTGTTGATGGTAGAAGGCATGGAAGAGATCCGCCAATTCCAGGAGATAGAACGGGATCCTGTGCGGTTCCCGGTTTTTCGCGGCCTCGGAAACGACGTCGGGAAAGCGCGCCACGGCCTTCATCAGGCGGACTTCCTCGGGGAGCCTGAGCATGGAGATCGGCGGGTGTTCGGACAGCGTCTCGCCGCGCGCCTCCGCCTCGCGGAAGATGCTGCAGATCCGCGCATGGACATACTGGATGTAGTAAACCGGGTTGGTCCGGGCCTGGGTCTTCGCCAGCGTCAGGTCGAAGTCGAGGTGCGTGTGGTAGCTGCGCAGCAGGTAGAAGAAACGGGCCGCATCGGTCCCCACCTCTTCCAGGACCTCCCGCAGGGTTGTGAATTCCCCCGACCGCGTGGACATCTGGACGGGGTTCCCTTCGCGGACCAGGGTGACGAACTGGACGAGGAGGATCTCCAGCGCGGAATCGTCCCCCCCGAGAGCCTTGAGCGCCGCGCGCAACCGCGCCACGTAGCCGTGGTGGTCGGCTCCCCAGATATCGATCAGGCGGGAGTACCCCCCTCGCATCTTGTGCCTGTGGTAGGCAACGTCGGCGGCGAAGTAGGTGGTGCGCCCGTCGGCGCGGACAAGGACCCGGTCCTTCTCGTCCCCCATGGATTGGCTTCTCAGGAACGTCGCCCCCTCCGATTCGTAAAGGAGTCCCTTCCTCCGGAGTTCCTCGACGGCGTCGCCCACTTCTCCCCGAACGTGCAGCTCCTCTTCGGGGAACCAACGGTCGTACTTCACCCGGAACGTTTCCAGGTCTTCCCGGATGCCGCGCAGGATCCGGTCCCCCGCCTCCTTGCGGAACAGCGGGAGCACCTCTTCCTCCGGCGCGTCGGCGTACCGGTCGCCCTCCTCCATCCGGAGCTCCCGGGCCAGTTCCACCATGTATTCACCGCGGTAACCGTCCTCCGGCAGATCGGCGGGTTTCCCGCACTCCGTCCGATACCGGGCAAGAAGCGACCGGCCCAGGTTGTCCATCTGGTTCCCGACGTCGTTGACGTAATATTCTCGGACCACCTCGTGTCCCGTGAACTCCAGGATCCGTCCGAGGGCGTCCCCCACGGCGGCGCCCCGGCCGTGTCCGACATGGAGGGGCCCCGTGGGATTGGCGGAGACGAATTCCAGGTGCACCTTCCGCCCCCCCCCGATGGTGGAGGACCCGAACCGGGACCCTTCCGCCAGGGCGTGCGCCAGGATTTCCCGCCAGGCGTCGTCCGACAGTGTGATGTTGACGAACCCCGGGCCGGCGACTTCCAGGGACCCGATCCGCCGGCTCCGGTCTCCGGCCCACAGCGCGGCGACCAGCTCTTCCGCGATCGGACGGGGTTTCCTGCCGACGTGGCGGGCGATCTGCATCGCGGCGTTGGTGGAGAAGTCCCCGTGGGATTCCTGGCGCGGAATCTCGAGGGAAACGGGAACGGGCTTGTCCAAACCCCATTCCTCCTGCTTCCCCCGAACCACGGAGGAGACCATGGATTCTACGATCTCCCGAATGTTCAAACGCCGCCTCGAAGGGAAAATGACGATAAAGCAAGTAGTTTACCCGCCACCCCCGAGGGTGTCAAACGCGGTATCGGCACGCGGAGTCAGCCCGGGTACACGGTCACCCGGTCCCGGCCGCGCTGCTTGGAAAGGTAGAGCGCCTCGTCCGCGCGCTTGAGAAGATCCCCGGAGGCGGTTCCGTGCTGCGGCGCGCACGAAATGCCGAACGACGCGGTGACGGCCACCTCGCGCCCTTCGTGCAGGAACTTCGTCTGCCGGATCATCCGCCGGAACCTTTCCGCTCCCTCCCGCGCCTTGTCCGGATCCGCCAAGTGCAGGTAGAGGATGAATTCCTCCCCCCCGTATCTCCCCACCGCGTCGCCTTTCCGAACCGCCTTCCCGAGGACGGACGCCACCCGGCGCAGGACCTCGTCGCCGAAAGGGTGTCCATGGGTGTCGTTGATCCGCTTGAAATGGTCGATGTCCATCATGACCACCGCGCAAGGGTGCCGCCCGTCCAGCCGCGCCAGTTCGCCGCCGAGGGCATCGAGGAACGTTTTCCGGTTGGTCAGCCCCGTCAGGCCGTCGGTTGCGGCCCTCTTCGTCAGCGCCTCGAGGCGCTCCACGTGGGACAGGCCCAGCTGCATGACCTCCGTGATGTCCCGGACGATCTCCGCGTGGTGCCTGTCGAAACGCTTCGCCTCTCCGTGGGTGCACACAACGGCCCCCCGGAATTCCCCGACGCCGGCGACGGGAAACAGGAGGAAAGACCGCTCTTCCCCTTTCCTCCAGGCGGAAGGGAGAACGCCCTGGCTCCTTGACGTCCCGATCGTGTCGGAAAAGATACGCTGTGATCCCGTCCGGATCACCCATCCGACGTACGATTCCCCGAGCGTTTCCGGCTGTTCGGACCCTCCGCCCGGGGAACCGGTCTCCTCCCAGGCGATCCACCCGGTTTTCCCGGCGTCGTCGGTCCCGATCAACAGGACCCGGCTCGCCCCGGCCTGTCGTCTCACCTGCCCGACGGCCTCCGCGTAGACGCGTTGCCGCCGCAGCGGGAGGCTTTCTTCCGGCTCCCCGTCCTCCGCGCCTCCCACCTGCGCCATCTTCCTTACCATCCGGTGATACCAGTCCTCCCGGAGGAGATACCTTTCACCATGGTGCGCCGCGCGGATCCGTTCGATGTCCCGTCCGATGAACCTGGCGACGAATTCGATAAGCGCCGGCACGGAGTCGGCCCAGCCGCCCTCTTCCTCCCGGACCGCCAGGAGAACCCCTTCCACGGCGTCCTCCCGGAAGACGGGCACCGCGGCGATACCCGTTACGCGACCCTCGGCCCCCATGGTCCACGGCGCGTACCGAAGCGCCTCGGGACCGGTTTCAATGAAGGGGCGGCGAAACACGACGGCTTCCCGGACCGGCACGTACGTATCGGGGACCGAAAATTCCCGCGGCGCGCCCGGCCTCCGGCTCGCCAGGATCCCGTCGTACCGGGAGCTCCCCGGCGTGGGAGATTGCGACAGGTATGCGACGTGCTCCGCTCCCGTCATGGGCAGGAGTCCTTCCAGCGCCCTTTGGATCCCGTCCGCAAGCTCCCGCTCCCGCCGGAGGAGCACGGTTTCCTCGGTCGCGGCCGCCGGGGAAGGCCCGCCGCCGGACCTCGGTTCCTCCCAGGGAAGGACGAGGGACCGGCTCCTTGCGATCGTTTCCCGCGCCCGGATCATGTCGGGCGCCCGCCGAAGGTCGCTCCTACGGACGATGAACCCGGCGGCGAAGGCCAGGACCGCCAACGCCCCGATCGACGCGAACTCGCCGATCCTTCCGCCGGTCCGCGGCGTCATCCCGGCAAGCCATGCCGCGGCGCCGCCCGCGAAAGGGATGGACGCCAAGGGCGGAAGGCGGTACCCGAGGACGTAACACAGCGCCGCCGGGACGATCCGCGTCCCGGCGATCGGGAGGAATGCGGCATGAAGTTCCATCGCGACGACTCCTCCCCAGATCAGGAGCGGATCCGCGGGAGGAACGCGGACGCCCCCCCGGCGCGCCGAGACGAAGTCCGCCAGCGCGCAGGCGAATGCGAGGACGCCGGCCGCGGATGCGAGAAGGAACGGCCACCCGTCGCGGTCCCCGGCCCGCAGGAGGTACAGGGCGAGGAGATACGGGGGGGCGGCGAGAAGCCATGGCAGACCCCGCCGCTTCAGTTCGCGAAGGCGATCACGCACCGGCGCTCGAATGCGGCCGTATTGATGAAATGGACCACTGCGCTAAGGCCGCTGCCCGCCGGGCCTGGCAGGTGGTTGGGGACGGGATTCCTCCGAGGGAGGGACGACGATCACTTTTTCCTTTTCCTTGATCAATCCGATCCGGCGGGCCTCGTCCTCGATCACCGCCGGGTTGCTGCGGAGACCTTCCACCTGCCGTTTCAGGTCGGCGTTCTCCCGCCGGAGCTGCTCGACCTCGGAGCGCAGTTGCTTCTCCGTGTTCCGCAGTTTCCAGAGACCGATGACCCCCATGTCCCGGAACAGCGAGATGAAGATCGCGGCGAGGAAGAGGGACCCCGCGATGAGGAGCGGAAGGCGGACCTTCCACCATACGGATTCGTTGAGGTGTTTTTTCATCGTTTCACGGTTTCGATGCGCCGATCCGTTCCATCATATGTACCATATCCGACCGCGCCGCGAGGTCAGAAATTCACGGCGACGGACCCGCCCCCCGTACCGGACGACCCCCCGCCGCCGCCCCCGAGGACCGCCGCGATTCCCGCTCCGGATATGAGGATCCCCCAGACCCACCATTTCCTGTACCACGGCTTCTCTTCTTCCGGCCCATCCCCCACGGCGGGCCAACCGGCCGCGAGCAGCTTCCCGGCGGCCCATTTCCCGCACGATTCGGCCCCCTCGCCTCCCCCCGGAACCTCCGTCTCCCCCAGGAAAACGGGATCGCCCGCGGCGGTCCCGCGGGAATACGCCCGGACGCGGAACGTTTCGCCGGATTCCATCCGGTCGAGCGCCAGCACGGCGACGCGAACGGCGGCCGCCGCATCGGCGAATTCGGAGATCAGCGGGCCCGCCCCGCCCCCCCTTCGGCCGGCGTCGTCCGCCAGGAGGTCGCCGAGGCGGGCCTCCCGGTCGCCGGAAAGGGTGAAGGCGAGGGTCTCCGCGTCGCCGGGCAGCCATTGGCCTGTCCTCTCCGCATCCCTGTACCCCTTGTGGGACACCCGGATCCGCACCGGCCCCGTTTTCCCCGGACGGATCCGGGAAGGCGTCCTCCCCTTGTATTCCCCCTCCACGGTGATCCCGGCGCCGGACGGCAGGGACTGGATCAGCAGTTCGGCCTCCGGCAAGGGGCGCCGCTTGGCGTTTTCCCAGGCGGCGAGGAACTGGGGAGGGAACATCGCGGGATCGGGGGAGAACCCGGGGCGCAGGGCGCGGGACCGGGAAAGGAGCGTTTCCGCCGATGCGGGGTCCCTCTCCCAGAGCTTCAGGATTCCCTCCCTAAGGAAGATTTCCGCGAGGAAAGGCCGTGTCGATTCCGTGAACCGGTATCCCCGGATTTCCTTTTCCGCTTCCGAAAGAAGTGTTCCGGCGGCGGCGCTTTCCACCCGCTCCATGTGCCCGGCCGCCCCGGAGATCCTTGCGGAGATCCTGCGGAGGGCCGCGTCGTCGGGGACCGGGTACGCCGCGTCGGGGTCCGTCGCTTCCGCTTTCTCCGCGGGAGCGGTCACCCAGCGGATGCGCATCTCCCGCGCGAGGAGACCGGGAAGCG
>JAJZRM010000165.1 GCA_021802685.1 Deltaproteobacteria bacterium
ATGGGCTTTTCCTTGGCATATCCACCCCCCTCATCGTTTAAGAGGATGGTAACATGCCGCCTATAATACGTCATCGTATTTATGTACAGCGGTACTTAGCGCTTCAGTTCATGAATACGGCGGCGCTTCATCGTGGTGCGATCAGCGCGGGGAACAGTTCCCCCATTCCTCCGGCGATGAACTCGACCGCGATGGCGGCCAGCAGGAGGCTCATCAGGCGCCTCACGATGTTGATGCCGGTGCGGCCCAGGCGGTTCCCGATCGGGATGGCCAGCCGGAAGGAAACCCAGATGATCGCCCCCACGAGGATCGATCCGCCGACCAGGATCGCGGAGTGGACCGGCCCTTCCCCCTGCGACGTGTAGATGATCATCGTGCTGATGGCCCCCGGCCCCGAAAGGAGGGGGATCGCCAGCGGGACCACGCCCACTCCCCCGCTCCGCTCGCCGGCCTCGATCACCTCTTCGGGCGTCCGGCTGCTCCGACTGTACTGGGCATGGAACATCGTGATCGCCATCAGGAGGAGCAGGATCCCCCCTCCCACCCGGAACGAGGCCAGGGTGACTCCGAACAGCCGCAGCACGGCGTCTCCGAAGAGGCAAGCGCCGGCCAGCACCGCCGCCGCCGTGATCGCCGCGACGTACGCCGTCCGGTACCGTTCCTTCCTCTCCTGGTGATCCGTCATGCTGATGAAGATCGGGACGGAACCGATCGGGTCGATGATCGCCAGGAGCGCGGTGAGGATCTTCAGGTACATCGTCCACGAAAGCATGGCCGGCCTAGCCTCGGACGCCGCGGAGAATCAGGATCGTCTCGATCGCCGCCGCGACGATCAGGAGGGGGAACACCACGGAGAAGTACCGCTCGAAGGCGTGGTTCACCATGGTGCCGAGCGGCGAGGCCTCCTTCCGGCGGATCCGCCGGATGACCCCCACCCCGAGCCACATGCCGTACGAGGCCGTGAAGAGAAGCGCGGGGATTTCGAAAAAAGCATGGGGAATCAGGTTCAACGCCGCCTCTTCGTACCCCACCGCCTCTGCCGCGTGGCGATATATCATTCCCAGGACAAACCCGTTGAAGCCCACGGACAGGACCGGGATGACGCCCCCGAGCATTCCGAGGAAGAGCAGCAGAAGGGACGCGAACGCGTTGTTCAGAAGGATGAAGAGGAAAAGGGTCCCCCCGGCCATGTCGACGGATTGCCCCGCAAGGGCCTTCAAGGCGTCCGTAACCTCTTTCCCGGCGTCGAACGGGGCGAAGATTCCCGTGTAGAAAGACACGGCAAAAACCCCGTTCAGGATCAGGAAATACCACCTGACGGAGCGGTCCGGCACCAGCAGGTTGGCGATTCGCTTCGGAGACATATCCTCAGGTTATCCGATACCCTCGGCGATTTCAAAATTATGTATAGGGAAATTTTTCCATTGATCCGCGCATCCGATTCATGGCATACGTAATCAAAGCGGTAAGGAGGAGTAAGTACGGAGGAAATAAGACCATTACAGGGAAGGAGACCGGCTGGATGGGAAAAGTCTACAGGGTATACCGGATAGACTACCTTACGAAGACGAAAATCCCGGTAGGCACGGTCCAGGAAAGAAGGAACCAGTCGCGTGCGGCGTCCAACGTGATGAGTCTCATGAAACTGGCCCGCCTGATGTACGCGGCAACTCCCGAAGAGCAGACGCGAATCATCCTGGGCGAGGAGCTCATCGCCTGACGTCCCTTTCGATCGCGACCCTCACCGGCACGGGGGACAGTATCCGCATCATGTCGCCCGGGCTGACCCCCAGAAGAAATCCTCTGCTGTACGGATGCTCCGTGTAGGAGATCCCCGCCGACCGCAGGACGCGGACCGCGGCGGTGACGGGCGATTTCACCGGTTCACCGTCTTCATCGATTCCGCGGGATACCGGGTCCCGGCCACCGCTTCGGGGGGGACCGCGTCGTCGATCCGGGCCAGGTCCAACGGGGACAGGACGACGGAGATCGCGGCCGCGTTTTCCTCCAGCCGCTCCCGCCGCTTCGTGCCGGGGATCGGGACGATGTCCTTTCCTCGCGACAGGACCCACGAAAGCGCCAGCTGCGCCGGGGAACATCCCTTTTCCCGGGCGATTTCCTCGAACTCTTCGAGCAGCGCCAGGTTCTTCTCGATGTTCCCTTCCTGGAACCGGGGGGAATTCCTCCGGAAATCCTTTTCCGAAAGGCCGGAGACGCTCCTCACCTGCCCGGAGAAAAAACCGCGGCCGAGCGGCGAGTACGGGACGAAACCGATCCCCAGCTCCCTGCACACGGACAGCGCGCCGTTCTGCTCGGGATCCCGCGTCCACAGGGAGTATTCGCTCTGCACGGCGGCGATCGGATGAACGGCGTGGGCCCGGCGGATCGTCCCGGCCGCCGACTCCGACAGCCCGATGTGCCGGACCTTCCCCCGGCGGACCAGCTCCGCCATGGCGCCCACCGTTTCCTCGATCGGGGTCTCGGGATCCACGCGGTGCAGGTAATACAGGTCGATCACGTCCGTCCCCAGCCGCCGCAGGCTCGCTTCGCAGGCGGAACGCGCGTATTCCGGCTTGCCGCAGACGCCTTTCCAGCTCCCGTCCTGCCCGCGCAGGATGCCGAACTTGGTCGCCAGGAACACCCGGTCGCGTACCGACCGGATCGTCTTTCCGACCAGAATTTCGTTGTGGCCCAACCCGTAGATGTCGCTCGTGTCGAGGAAATCGATCCCGAGGTCCAGGGCGCGGCGGATCGTGGCGACGGACTCCGCCTCACCGGCCGGCCCGTAGAATTCCGACATCCCCATGCATCCGAGGCCCATCGCCGAAACCTCGGGCCCGCCCTTCCCCAGCCTCCGTCGTTCCATCTCCGCCTCCGTGGCCATCGCTGTTCGTCGATCCCGTTGACGGCGCGCATCGTGAAAGAATACTTTTATCGTATCAGGAAGCGGACGGGGAGGGAGCCATGGCATCGCTTACGGGGAAGACGCTGTTCATCACGGGCGCGAGCCGGGGGATCGGAAAGGAGATCGCCTTGCGGGCGGCCCGGGACGGGGCGAACGTCGTGATCGCCGCGAAAACCGCCGAATCGAACCCGAAACTCCCCGGCACGATCTTCACGGCCGCCCGGGAGGTCGAGGAGGCCGGAGGGAAGGCCCTCCCCTTGAAGGTCGACATCCGCTTCGAGGAACAGATCGCCGCCGCGGCCGCGAAGGCGGCGGAGGCGTTCGGCGGGATCGACATCCTGGTGAACAACGCCAGCGCGATCAGCCTCACGGGGACGCGGGAAACGCCGATGAAGCGGTTCGACCTGATGTTCGCGGTCAACGTGCGGGGGACCTTCGCCGCTTCGCAGGCGCTCCTGCCCTACCTCCTCGCCGGGCGCAATCCGCACATCCTCACGTTAAGCCCCCCCGTTTCCCTCGACCCGCTTTGGTTTCGGAACCATTGCGCCTACACGATGGCGAAGTACGGGATGAGCCTGTGCGTCCTCGGGATGGCGGAGGAGTTCCGCGACGCGGGGGTGGCGGTGAACGCCCTTTGGCCGAAGACGGCGATCGCAACCGCGGCGATCTCGATGATCCCGGGGGTGCAGGCGCGGAATTGCCGGACTCCCCGGATCGTGGCGGACGCGGCCCACGCGATCCTCACGAGGGACAGCCGGTCGTGCACGGGAAACTTCTTCATCGACGAGGAGGTGCTGTCCCGCGAGGGCGTGACGGACTTTTCTCCATACGCCGTGGAGCCGGGCGCCCCGCTGCTTCCCGACCTCTTCGTATAAAATAAGCCGCATCCATGAAAAAAGGGGTATCGACGACGTCATGAAGAAGGCCCATACGATCCTGTTCGCCGCGCTGATCGCTGCCGCCCTTTGCGTGCCCGCCTCCGCGCGGGACCGAAGCGGGAACCGCCCCCCAGGCGTTTCCAGGGAGACGCAGGCGAAGAAACCGGTTCGGAAAGGGAAGAAGAAAGCCCAGGTGAAGAAAAAGGGGAAAACCGCCGCGAAGGCGAAGAAGAGCGCGCCAATCACCCCTGCCGGAGGGGCGAAGGAATCGACTCCCCCGGCCGCTCCGTCCACGCCGTTTTCCACGCCTCCCCCGGGGACCGGGTACGGAAACATCGACCCGGAGCCGCCGGCCTATCCCCCGCCCGCCCGCCGCTGATGCGACAGCCTCACTCTTTCGCGAAAACGAGGGAAGCGGAGTTCATGCAGTACCGCAGCCCCGTCGGTTTCGGCCCGTCGTCGAACACGTGTCCCAAGTGGGCGTCGCACCGCGCGCACAGCACTTCCGTCCGCTTCACGAAGAAGCTGGAATCCTCCTCCGTCCGTATGTTCTCCTTGGCGATCGGGGCGTAGTAGCTGGGCCATCCGGTGCCGGAGTCGTACTTCGTCTCCGAGCGGAACAGGTCGAGACCGCAGCAGACGCACCGGTACACCCCTTTCTCCTTGGTGTTCCAGTACGCTCCCGTGAACGCCCGCTCCGTCCCTTTCTTCCGCGTCACGTCGAACTGTTCCGGCGTGAGCTGCTTGCGCCACTCCGCGTCGGGCTTGACCACCTTCTCCGTCATGACGTATCCCTTCTTCTCCGCCGAATACACCCGGATCGTCTTTTTCGGTGCGTCCGCCGCGACGGCGAAGAACCGATCTCCGAACAACAACGCCCCCGCCCCGGCCAGCGGCGCCGCGGCGAGGAACCTTCTCCTGGTGATCCGCATGGGAAACCTCCGCGAGCAAGGACCTCTCGTTTCATGATAACAAACCCCCACTCGCGGACCGGGGCGGCGGAGACGATTTCCGCTACAATGGAGAGGATGACGGATCCACGGCCCATGCCGCTCGGAAACGGTTCCCGTATCGCGGTGATCGGCGGAGGTCCCGCGGGTTCCCTTTTCAGCATTTTCCTTCTCGGCCTGGCAGAGCGGACCGGCAGGCGGCTGGCCGTGGACATCTTCGAGCCGCGCGACTTCGATCTCCCCGGCCCGGCCGGCTGCAACATGTGCGGCGGGATCCTGTCCGAATCCCTCGTCCAGTCGCTGGCCGCCGACGGCATCGGAATTCCCCCCACCGTCGTCCAGCGGGTGATCGATTCCTACGTCCTGCACATGGACGTGGGGACGGTGCGGATCGAACCCCCGCGCCGGGACAAGCGGATCGCCGCGGTGCATCGGGGAGGCGGTCCGCGCGGGATCGGCGAGCCCCGCTGGCGCAGCTTCGACGCCCACCTGCTGGGGCTCGCCCTCGAACGGGGCGCGGCGGCCGTACGGGAACGCGTCACGGGGGTGGGCATCGACGGGGGAAGGCCGCGGGTGTCCACGGAGAAGGGAACGCGGAGCGGCTACGACCTGCTCGTCGGCGCCGTCGGCGTGAATACGGAGTCGCTCGGGCTGTTCGAGGCGCTGGGAACGGGGTTCAAGGCGCCCGGCACGACGAAGGCGTACGTCGCCGAATTCTTTCTCGGGCAGGAGACGATCGGCATTCATCTCGGCGGCGCGATGCACGTGTTCCTCCTGAACCTCCCCCGGCTGGAGTTCGCGGCGCTGATCCCGAAGGGGGAGTACGTGACGGCGGTTCTCCTCGGGCGGGAGATCGACAAACCGCTCGTCGACACGTTCCTTTCCTCCCCCCAAGTGCGGGCGTGCTTCCCGCGGGGCTGGACCCCGCCGGCGGATTTCTGCCGCTGCTCCCCCGCGATCAACATCGCCGGGGCGGAAAAACCGTACGCCGACCGGGTGGTCATCGTCGGGGATTGCGGCGTGACCCGCCTCTACAAAGATGGGATCGGAGGGGCATACCGCACCGCGAAGGCCGCGGCGGCGACGGCCGCGCTCGAGGGGGTGTCGGAAGATGATTTCCGGAGGCACTACCTCCCCGTTTGCATGTCGCTTTCGTCGGACAACGACGTCGGGAAGGCGATCTTCCGCATCACCGGCCTGATCCAGCGGATGCCCCATGCGCGCAGGGGGCTGCTGCGGATGACCGCGGCGGAGCAGAAATCGCGCGCCGGAACGAAGCGGATGAGCGGCGTCTTGTGGGACACCTTCACGGGAAGCGCGCCGTACCGGGACGTGTTCCGGCGGTTCATCCACCCCCTTTTCCTGGGACGGCTGATCTGGGAGACGGCGGCCGGGGCCCTCCCCGCGCGGAAGCGGGACCTCCGGGAGGGGGAATCGTGAAGCGTTACAGCTTCCCGCCCTTCATCCGCAGGAAGTTGCCCAGCGCCATATCGACGACCCCGATGTGGTTGACCAGCCAGTCCCCGATGAAGCGGCCCATCTTGCCGGCAATCTCGGGGGTGGGCCCTTGCGCGTCGAATTCGTCGCGCAGGTCGTAGAAATCGTTGATGAACGACACGTGCGCATTCTTGTGGACAGGGTACGCGGGGTAGGTGTAGCGCCGCATGTACGTCTCTTCCATTCCGAAATGGTTCACCACGTACCCTTCCAGGAAAAGGATCAACGCGGGGATCTCCTCGGGCGACGCCGAACCTTCATCGCGCAGCAGCGAATTGATCGCCGAGAACAGTTCCCGGTGCTGGGAGTCGATCGTCTCCACCCCCACCGCCAGCTTCTCCGTCCATTCGTACACGTCCCTCCCCCCCGCCTATCCGCCGGCCACGGGAGAGGAAGGATATCCTTCCTCCTCCGTCGCTTTCTTCATGGCAT
>JAJZRM010000166.1 GCA_021802685.1 Deltaproteobacteria bacterium
CGCTGCGGTAGGCGGGCACCTTCAGGTCCCGGCGGAACAGCGCGATGTCGTAGGCGTGGTTCAGCCGGTTGATCTCCGTCTCGGCGACGGGGAGCCGGCGCAACCGGACCAGCGCGCGAAGCCCCTATTTCTTCCACAAGATATCCGCCTTCGAGGAGCAGTCGAACACCTCCTTCGCCCAGTAATACTTTCCCACCGACAGGGACGCCTTCAGCCGGAACTGGTTGAACCCGAGTTCCCGGAACAGGTCCTCGTACCGCTGGAACAGGGCGGAGGCGTATCCCGAGCTCCGTTGCCGGAGCTGGATCTGCTCGATGTAGACGATCCGGAGACGCCGGCCCCCGATGTACCCTTTCCACCCGAACCGTTGGTCGCGCTCGGAGTAGAAAAACAGCGTCATCCCCCCGACCGGGGCGCCGAGGTGGAAGATCTTCGTGTCGTAGATCACCCGGCCGGCCCCGAAGAGGAGGAGGTTCTCGCCGTGCTCGTATTCCTGGATCTTCCCGGAAACCGCGGCGAGGAACTCGTCGGGGGCGAGCTGGTTCCGGAACAGCTCCTCCCAGCGGGAGAGGAGTTTTTTCCGCGACGGCCGCGTAGCCACGAGAAAGCGCGCTCCACCGCCGCCGCCGCTTTTTTTAATGACGGAGGAGTTCAGCTCGGCCCCGTAGATCTTCCCTTCCTCGATCAACCGGTCGAACCCGCGCGAAATCTCGGGGCGCGACCGCCGGTTCACGTTTTCCACGGGGATGGACACACCTTCATTTTCCGACGTTTCCATCCCGCCGGGCAAGGGCCGGGTGCAACAGGGCCGGGCGAAACGGCACCGAAAAGGTATAGAATCTTCCGGGAAATGGGAAAGAACCACACCCTCGGCAAGACGACGGGCGCGCTCGCCGCGGCGGCGGGCGTGCTGCTCTTCCTTCCCCTCGCGGGCCAGAACCCGTTCCTGCTCGACGTCCTCACGACGGGATTCCTGCTCTCCGCGTTCGCCGGATCGTGGGACATCGTGGGCGGCGTGGCGGGACAGCTATCGCTCTGCCACGCGCTCTTCTTCGGGACCGCCACGTACGCGTGCGCGTTGCTGACCACCCTTCTCCATTGGCCGATCCCCCTCGCCGGGGCCGCGGCCGTCCTCCTGTCGGGGATCGGCGGGGCCGCCGTGGGCGCCCTCGCGGCGCCGCTTCGGGGCCCCTTCGTGGCGGTTCTCACCCTCGCCATCGGGGAAGCGGTCCACGAACTGGTCCAGGGGAACGTATTCCTCGCGGGGCCGGAAGGGTACGCCTGGGGGGGAGAGGGCGGCATCCCGGTGACGCTGCCGTGGGACGCGGGATCCTCCCTCGCCGCGTACTACGCCGCCCTCGTGTTCCTTGCGGCGGCCGTCTGGACGATGCTCCTCATCCGGCGCTCCCGGCAGGGACTGATCCTCCGTGCCCTGGAGGGGAGCGAGCTGACCGCGCGGGCTTCGGGAGTGGACGTGGCGAAACACAAGCGGAGGGCGTTCACGATCGCCGCCCTGCTCGCCGGCTCCGCGGGGGTGGCGTACGCCGCCCACGTGGGGAGGGCCACGTCGGCCGATTTCTCCCTGGAGCTCTCCTTCCAGGCGGCCACGTTCGCCGCCGTGGGAGGACGCGGGTCGATCCTCGGACCGGTGATCGGGGCTTTCTGCCTCCACGTCCTGTTCCAGGGGCTCGATGTGCCGCCGGGGACGCGAATCCTGTTCTACTCCCTGGCGTTGATGCTGATCCTGCGGTTCTTCCCCGCGGGAGCCGCGGGAGCCGTGCAGCGGCTCCGGGATCGGCGCGGGCGGTCCAAGGGGAGGGCGGAAAGATGACGGCCCCCGTTCTCGAAGCCCACCGGATCCGGAAGTCGTTCGGCGGCACCCTCGCGCTCGACGACGTCACCCTGTCCATCGCCCCCGGCGAAGCCGTCGGGCTGTTCGGCCCCAACGGGTCCGGGAAGACGACGCTCGTCAACGTCCTCTCCGGGCTGTACGCGCCCGACGCCGGCACGCTGCGTTTCGAGGGGCGGGAGATCACCCGCGCCTCCATGGACGCCCGCTACCGGATCGGCATCGCGAGGACCTTCCAGATCCCCCAGCCGTATCCCGCCCTCACGGTCCGCGACGCCGTGCTCGTCGCCCGCTCCGGTTCGGGCGGGGAAGCGGTCGAGGCGCTTCTTGCGCGCGTGGGGCTGTTCGAACAGCGGCACATGCCGTGCGCCCGCCTGTCGCAGGGGTGCCTCAGGCGCCTCGAGTTCGCCCGGGCGCTGGCGTGCCGGCCGAAGATGATGATCCTGGACGAGGTCTTTTCCGCCCTGTCGGCCGCCGACGAGGAGGACCTCGCCGCCCTCCTTCGCTCGGCGAACCGGGACGAGGGGGCGGCGTTCCTGCTCGTGCCCCAGAACCCGCCCCTCCTGAAAAGCGCCTGCCGCCGCATCCTGTATCTCGACGAGGGGCGCATCGTCCGCGAGAGGATGGTCTAAAAAAAATGGGACCCGCGGCAGGGACGGCGCACCTGGACGTGCAGGGCCTCACGGTCGCCTTCGGGCCGATCCTGGCGGTGAAAAACGTTTCCTTGACCGTGCGCGAGGGGGAGACGCTCGCGGTCTTCGGGGCGAACGGATCGGGGAAGACCACGTTCCTGAAAGGCATCGCCGGGCTTCTCCCCCTCGCCGGGGGAAGGGTGGTCTACCGGGGCGAGGACCTTTCGAAGCTGCCCGCCCACGAACGGGCGGCGCGCGGGATCCGGTACGTCTCCGACCGGTCGCGTGTGGCGGTGCGCATGACGGTCCGGGAGAACCTCGACGCGGGCGCGTGGCTGCTCCACCCGTCCCGCAGGGAAGCGGCCCGGGACCGCGTGCTGTCCCTGTTCCCCGTCCTGGGGGAGAAAGCGGGCGAACCGGCGGGGGTGCTCTCCGGCGGGGAGCGCCAGATGCTGATCCTTGGGCGGGCGCTCATCGGGGAGCCCGCGCTCCTGCTGATGGACGAACCGTTCCTGGGCCTTTCACGGGAGGTCCGGGACCGTTTCGTCGCCGTGATCGAGCGGACGCTGAAAGGGCGGGCGACGATCCTGATGTCGGAGCACGACGCGGAGACCGCGTTCCGGCTCCTGGACCGGCACGTGATCTTCCGGAACGGCGTCGTGGTCCACGAGGGAACCCGGGGGGAAAGCGGAGACGCCCGGTCCCTCCTGGCCCTGCTTTACCGGCATTTCCGGCCCGGGGAGGACGACAGTCCCCGGGACGAACGAAGACTCCGGGACGTTTCACGAAACAGGGAGGGGAAATGAGCGCGAAGACGGCAGGGGACCGCGGGAACGGCGGGCGCGGAGCGGTGACGGTGACGCTGCCCTTGGAGATGATCGACCGGTTGATGCAGTTCTGCCGCGATTACCGGTTGACGCCGGACGATGTGGTGGAGCGGGCGCTGGAAGAGTACTTCCGCGAGGGGGACATGAGCCACTGATCGAACCGCCAAGACCGCTACCCGAGGGACTCCCGGATCAACCCGGCGGTCTTTTCCTTCCGTTCCGCGTCCCGCCCGGCCACGATGCCCGCCATCCGCTCCTTCCACGGCTCCATCCGGAACCCCGCGCGGTCGCGCACGCAGGCGTCGATCAGCTCCCGGTAGAACCGCACCATCTCCCCGACCAGCGCCGGGGAGTATTCCCGCCCTTGGATCTTGATCGTGTCCACGCCGAGATCGATCAGGTCGGGGATATCGTCGGCCAGGAAGTACGCCGTGTTGGGGAGCGCCACCCCGGACGCTTCCAGGACCCCCGCCCCGCTCACGCGGTCCCAGTCGGAGAGGCAGATCCGGTAACACAGCCCTCCGCGGTTCGGACTGCCGGGGAAATGGTCCTTCCCTTCCGCATCGACCTGGTGCTCGTGGCGCACGTAGCTGCTCATCGTGCAGCGGCCCAGCAGGGTGTAGCACGTGGTGGCGTGGACCAGGACCTCGAGGCCCACCCGGGCCTCCTCCTTGATCTTCCGCATCGTGTCCTTGTCCATCCGGCACTCGGCGACCACCTGGGAGGCACCCGCCTCCTTGTAGAAGAGGGCGTCCTGAACATTGATGATCGTGCATCCCACGCTGGCATGGAGGATCGTGTCGGGGTGGCGGTTCTTCAGGGCCATCATCAGGCCCGGATCCGTCAGGATGAAGTCGCGGATGCCGGCCTCGTACAACGCGTCGGTCCGGGAGAGGAAGAGCGGCGCCTCCGAGGAGGCCGGGAGGGTGTTGAACGCCACCCGGAGGATCTTGCCCACGGAGCGCGCGTACCGCGCGGCCTCCGCGATCTGGGGGTCCTCCATCTCGTACTGCGCCCTGCGGCGGCTCCATCCCTTTGCGCCCACGTACACCGCGTCCGCACCATGGTCGAACGCGACGCGCACCATGTCCAACGAGCCGCCGGATGCCAGTAGCTCAGACATTCCCCAATTATACCCCCGGGTTATCTCCTTGTAAAACCGTCCCGACGTACTTCCTTCCGGCGAAACCGAAGCAGTACCCGTTGCAGAGGCCCCGCTTCGCGTGGCGGCGCACCGCGGACGCCCATCCTTCCATCACCGCGTAATCCCCCCCGGCGAACGCGATTGCAAGCGACTCCCGGTAGACGGCGCCGATCTCCGACCGGTAAGCGGCCGTCTCGTACAGCCCTTCCACCCGGAAGACCCGGAAACCTTCCCGAACCAGCCGGGGCAGGTGCTCCAGCAGGCACATGTCGCGTCCGGACAGGACCCCTTTCCCGACGGTCTTCAGGACCCACTGGCGGGTGGTGAGCCAGTGCTCCTCCCGGCACGCGGAGGGGCAATTCGGGTCGGACTCCTCGGGCCCGGCGAGAAGGAAACACCGGTCGGTCACTCCCAGCGGGATCTTCCCGTGAACGAGGAGCTCCACCTCCACCGCCGCCTCGCGGGCGATCGTGCCCATCTCCTCGATGGTCACCTCGGCATTGGGGCGCACCCGGACCGCCCCGGCGTCGCGCATCACTCCCGCCGCGAGGTGGGTGTAGACGTTCGCGTACGCCCCCATGTGGGCGGGAAGGGGCCTTCCCTTCTCGCGGAGCATCCGCAGCACGCCCAGGTTGTGCACCTCGAGGGCGTCCGCCCCGGCCGCGGCGGCGGCGTCGATCAGCCGCCCCACGTGGGGGAGGTCCGCTTCGCGGGGGGCGGCCGGCGTGGTCACGTACGCCTTCCTGCCCGCCGCGTGGAGCCGGGATACGGCGTCATCGAGCCGTTCAAGCGACTCCGCGTAATTTCCTTCGACCCGCCGGCAGTACGGGCTGCCCAGGCAGACGGCGTCGTACGGCGAAAGGTCGGTCCCCGCGAGTTCCCCCGGGGAGGCCACGCTGACGATGAGTTCGAATCCGTGCACGGGGCCTTCGCGGAAACGGGTTCTGCAAGGGGCCCGCGCTACCGGGCGCCCCTCTTCAGATCGTTCAGGATGAGCTTGATGGCGGACTTCAACGTTTCGAACACCCCGATCCCGGTGGAGGCGGCCGCCTCGAATTCCGGGACGTTGCGCTGGTTCAGCAAGGCGTGCAGCTCCGAGACGGAGGCGACGTTGGGCAGGTCCCGCTTGTTGTACTGGATCACCAGGGGGACCTTGTCGGGATTGTACCCCTGCTCCTCGAGGTTCACCCGGAGGTTTTCCATCGACTCGAGGTTGGCGTCCGTGCGGGTGAGCTGGGAATCGGCGCAGAACACCACGCCGTCCACCCCCCGAAGGATGAGCCGGCGGCTCGCGTCGTAGAAGACCTGCCCGGGGACGGTGTACAGGTGGAACCGCGTCTTGAAGCCGCGGACCTCCCCCAGCGTCAAGGGGAGAAAATCGAAGAACAGGGTGCGTTCCGTCTCGGTGGCGAGGGAGATCATCTTCCCCCGGGCGTCGGGGTTCATCCGCTTGTAGATGTATTGGAGGTTCGTCGTCTTCCCGCACAGGCCGGGACCGTAATAGACGATCTTGCAGTTGATTTCCCGGGAGGAGTAGTTGATGAAGGACATTACTTGAACAGACTTTCGATATCTTCCTCGGTCAGCTCCTCGATCACCCCCCCCTCTCCTCCCGCGTCCTCCTGGGCGGCGGCGAGGATTTTCGCGAGCTCCTCGGACACGCGCCGGACCCGCAGGCGGACGAGCCCCACGGAGGAACGCCGATCGAAAATCACCACGAGGATCAGCCGTTCGGCCACCAGGGAGATGTGCATGTGGTCCCGCTCCCCTTCGTGGAAGAGGATGGAGAACTCCTTCTCCCCGATGAGGTTGGCGAGTCCGCCCGTGGCGGCGATGTTCCCGGCGGCGAGGGAAGCCAGGGCCGTGGTGTCGAACCCCGAGGCCTCCCCCGTGGACGCGACGAGCGTCCCGTTCTTGTCCACCAGGAAGACGACCTTCGCGAACGCGTCGGTCCGCAGTTTCCTCAAGACCGACAGAAACGCACCGTATTCCCGCTCGCGGAGAATGAAATGCGCGCGATTCATAGGCGTGACGATACCATACTCCCCCCCGAAAGAAAAAGCGTTCGCCTAAAGGAGCGGGTTCTTGTGCAGCTCCCTCAGCCGGGTCCAGCGGCGGTCCACCTCGGCCTGGAACCGGTCGAGCTCGGGCTTGCAGTCGGGCTTCAGCATGTGCTTGG
>JAJZRM010000167.1 GCA_021802685.1 Deltaproteobacteria bacterium
CGTCGTCACCTACGGGTCGCCGGTCCACGCCGTGATGAAGGCGGCGCGGGACATGGCGAAGGAGGTGGACATCGAGGTGATCGACCTGCGGACCCTTCTCCCGCTCGACTGGCCGGCGGTGATGGCCTCCGCGCGCAAGACGGGGAAGGTGCTCATCGTCCACGAGGCGCGCCTGACGGGCGGGGTGGGCGGGGAGATCGCCGCCCGGATCGCGCAGGACTGCTTCGAGGACCTGGACGGGCCGGTCATGCGGCTGGCGGCGCGGGACACGCACACGCCCTTCGCGGCGACGATGGAAGAGTACGTTCTGCCCAACCAGGACAAGATCACGGAGGCGATCCGGAAACTCGCCGCTTACTGAAGGGGGACGGGATATGCTCATCGACGTCGTGATGCCCCAGCTGGGCGAAAGCGTGGTGGAGGGAGTCGTGGTGAAGTGGCTCGTGGAGGCGGGCGAGCTGGTCGCAAAGGACCAGCCGCTGCTGGAAATCTCCACGGACAAGGTGGACGCCGAGATCCCTTCGCCCGCGGCGGGCCGCATCGCCCAGCTGCTGGTCCAGGCCGGGGAAACGGTCCCCGTCCTCACGGTGGTCGCGAAGATCGAGACGGACAAGGACGTTTCCGTCGCCGCGCCGGAACCCCCGCCGCAATGGGACGAGGAAACGGAGGGGTTCCCCGGGCACATGGCCCGGAAAACGGGGCCGCCGATCCCCGCGCCGCCGCGGGTGGAATCCGCACCGCCGCCGCGGGCGGAACCCGCGCCGAAGGCCGCCGCGCCGGCGCCCGGGCCGCCGCCCTCCGGCAAGGTCCGGATCACCCCCGTCGTCGCCCGCATGGCCGCCGTGCACGGACTGGACCTTTCGACGATCCCCGGCACCGGGATCGACGGGCGCGTGACGCGGAAAGACGTGGAGGCGTTTCTCGCATCCGGCGGGGCGGGAGCGGCTCCCTCCCCGCCGAAGGCCCGGCCGGCTCCGCGGGCGGAGGAGCCCGCGCCGATGGCGGTCGCGCCCCCGCCCGCCGCGGCTCCCAGGCCCGTCGCGGCGGAAGGGGACCAGGAAATCCCGTGGACGCCGATCCGGAAGCGGATCGCGCACCACATGGTGATGAGCAAGCAGACTTCGCCGCATGTCCACATCTTCGCGGAAGTGGACATGCACCGGGCGGTGGCGCACCGGGCGGCACTGAAAAGCCAGGGCGTCACCCTCACCTACCTTCCCTTCGTGATGTACGCCGCGGCCAGGGCGCTGCGGGAATTTCCCATCGTGAACGCCGTCGTGTCCGGGGAGAGCACGATCCTGAAGAAGGACGTCCACGTCTCCGTCGCGGTGGACACGGAGAAGGGGCTGCTGGTGCCCGTCCTGCGCCACGCGGACCGCAAATCCCTGGTGGAACTGTCCAAGGCGGTGGACGACCTCGGCGAGCGCGCGAAGTCGGGGAAGATCTCGCCGGACGAGCTGTCCGGGGGGACGTTCAGCGTCACCAACCCGGGGGCGAAGGGAAACCTCTTCGGCACCCCGATCATCAACCAGCCGCAGGTGGGGATCTTGAGGATGGGGCAGGTCGTGAAGCGCCCCGTGGTGGCCCCCGTGGACGGAGAGGACGCGGTCGTCGTCCGCCCGATGATGTACCTGTGCATGGCGTACGACCACCGGATCATCGACGGGGTGACGGGGAACGGTTTCCTGTACCGCGTCCGCGAGATCCTCGAAGCGGGGGATTTCGGATAAACGACGGAGGCATTCCATGGAAATGATGTGGCTGGGGGAGGTCGGGTACCGCGACGCGCTCGATCTTCAACTCGATCACGTCAATCGCCGGGTGGACCGGCGGATCCCGGACACTCTCCTGCTCCTTACGCACCCGCACGTCTATACTCTCGGCCGGTCGGGCGACGACGCGAACCTGCTGGTTTCCAGGGAGGCGCTCGCGTCGGAGGGGATCTCCGTCGAGCGCGTGGGCAGGGGGGGGGACATCACCTACCACGGGCCGGGGCAGCTGGTCGGCTATCCGATCGTCCTGATGGAAAAACCCGACGTGCACCGGTTCGTCCGGGCCATCGAGGCGGCGCTGATCGACGCCCTCGCGGAGTTCGACGTCCCGGCCCGAAGCGTCGAGGGGCTCACGGGGGTGTGGGTGGACGGAAGGAAGATCGCCTCCATCGGAATCGGCATCCGGAAGTGGGTCACCTACCACGGCTTCGCCTTGAACGTGACGACCGACCTCTCCTACTTCCGGCGGATCCACCTGTGCGGCCTGAAAGGGCGGAGCGCCACCTCGATCGCCGAGGTTACGGGGGCCGCGCCCGACATGGAGGCGGTCCGCCGCGCGGTGGCTTCCGCGTGCGCCCGCCGCCTGGAATGGACCTCGTGACCTCCCCCGCGAAACGCCCTTCCTGGCTCACGATCCGGGTCCCTTCCGGCGAACGCGTGGCGGAAGTCTCCGGCGCCCTCCGACGGCACGGCCTGCGCACGGTGTGCCGCGACGCGCGGTGCCCCAACGTGGCGGAGTGCTGGGGAGAGGGGACCGCCACCGTGATCCTCCTGGGCGGGATCTGCACCCGGGGGTGCGCCTTCTGCTCCGTTACGGCCGGCACACCCGCCCCGCCGGATTCCACCGAACCGGACCGGACGGCCCGGGCGGCGGCGGAACTCGGTTGGCGCCACGTAGTCGTCACCTCCGTCACGCGCGACGACCTCCCCGACGGAGGGGCGGCGCACTTCGCGGCCGTCGTGCGGGCGTTGCGGCGGGAGGCGCCGGGCGCGGCGGTGGAGCTCCTCATCCCGGACTTCGGCGGGAGCGGGGACGCCCTGCGCACGGTGGTCGACGCCGCTCCCGACATCCTCGCCCACAACGTGGAAACGGTCCCGCGCCTCTACCCGGCGGTCCGCCGGGGTGCGGATTACCCGCGTTCGCTTGCGGTCTTCCGGCGCGCCGCTGCGATGCGCCCGGATCTGCCGCTCAAATCCGGGATCATGCTGGGGCTCGGCGAGACGGAAGACGAGGTTTCCGCTGTGCTGCGGGACCTCCACGGGGCAGGCTGCCGCTCGATCACATTGGGGCAGTACCTGCCTCCTTCCCGGGACCATTATCCGCTGGCGGAGTACGTCTCACCCGAGCGGTTCGATGCGTTCGCCGCCCTGGCCCGGGAGATCGGGTTCCGCAAGATCCGGTCGGGCCCCCTGGTCCGGAGCTCCTACAAGCCTTCGTAGCCCGGAAGATGAGCCGCGCCATCCTCCACCTGGACCTGGACGCCTTTTACGCCTCCGTGGAGATCCTGGACCGGCCGGAGCTCCGCGGGAAACCGGTGATCGTGGCGGGCTCCGAACGGCGCGGCGTCGTCACGGCGGCATCGTACGAGGCGCGGAAGTTCGGCGTCCGGTCCGCGATGCCGGCGGCCACGGCGAAGCGGCTGTGCCCGCAAGGCGTCTTCCTTCCCAACCGCTTCTCGCGGTACAAGGAGGCGTCCGACGAGGTGTTTGCGATCTACCGCCGTTTCACCCCTATAGTGGAACCGCTCTCCATCGACGAGGCGTTCCTGGACGTCACCGGATGCGAGCGGCTGTTCGGCTCCGCGGAGGAGGCCGCCCGCAAGATCAAGGAAGCGGTGCGGCGGGAGACCGGCCTGATCGTATCCGCCGGCGTGGCCTCCAACAAGTTCCTCGCAAAAATCGCCTCCGATCTCGGAAAGCCCGACGGCCTGGTCGTCGTCCCGCCCGGGGAGGAGCAGGCGTTCCTCGACCCGCTTCCGGTGGGGAAGCTTTGGGGGGTGGGGAAGGTGACGGAAGGTGCGCTTTCGCGGATGGGCATCCGGACGATCGGCGACCTGCGGCGCGTTCCCCGCGATCGCATGGTCCGCTCCTTCGGAGCGCACGGGGAGCATCTGCACGCGTTGTCCCGCGGCATCGACGACCGGCCGGTGGAGACGCAGCGCGAGGCGAAATCGATCGGGCACGAGGAGACGTACGATCGCGACCTGCGGGACCGGGGGACGATGCGGCGGGAGCTCCTGTCGCTGTCCGACCGCGTGTCGGAACGGCTGCGCCGGCATGGCGTGAAGGGCAGGACGGTCACGCTGAAGGTGAAATACCACGATTTCGTCCTGGTGACGCGGGCGATCACGCTGGCCTACCCGACGGACGACGGCGGGACGATCTACCGGTGCGCGCTGGACCTGTTGACGGAAACGGAAGCGGGGCCGCGTCCAGTGCGGCTGCTGGGGATCTCGGTATCGAAACTGACCGGGGCGGAGGAGCTTCCTCCGGAGGGGCGGATGGAGCAGATCGCGCTGTTCGGAAGGCCGGGAACCGACCCGAAACCGGCTCCGGCGGCCCAGGACCCCGGGAAGAAGGAGCGGCTCAACCGCGCGGTGGACCGGATCCGCGAGAAGTTCGGGCCGAGGGGGATCGTCCCCGGGGCCCTCCCCGATGACGAGGACCCCGGGACGTAAATCCCGATTATTTCCCCTTCCCGCCCTTCTTCCGGAAGTCGTGGCATTCGGCGCACGCGTCCGGCGCGTTGTGCTCCTTCATGTCGCTGTGGCATTCGAGGCACCGTTCGCGCCCCGTGACCGCCCAGGAGTGGGGTTTGTGGCAATCCGCGCACGCGGAGTCGGGGTGCGCCCCCTTCTTGTGGAGGCCGTACACCGTGTCGTGGCACTCCGCGCAGGCGGCCAGCGGTTTCACGTTTCCGGGCTTCCGGTGGCAATCCGTGCACGGCATCCTCATCATCGGGGCGGAAGTGTCGAACTTGTGGCATTCCGCGCAATCGGTGGGCGGGCGGAACCCGGCGGAGTGGCACTTGCTGCAAAGGATCAGGGCGTGCTTTCCGGTGAGCGCCACGGGGTGCCACGGCATCTGGCTTTCCGGAGAGACGGCTCCGAGCGGCATCAGGGGGCCGCGCTTCGGCATGGTGTGGCATTCCGTGCAGTCCATGCTGAGCACCTTCCCCGTCTTCGATACGTGCCGCCCGTCGTGGCAGCGGAAGCATCCGGGCCAGTTCCGGTGGCCGATGTTGGAAGGGTACGTCTTCCAGTTCACCTTCATGTCGGGGAAGACGCTCCGGCCGTAGATGCCGATCGCCGTATCCACGGCCTTGTCCACGTCGGCCTTCCGCGATTGGAAGACGGCGGGATACTTCTGGCGGTAGAATCCCTCGATCTCGGACTTCAGCCCCTCGTGGGCCTTGGCGGTCGAGGGGTACTCGCGGACCAGGGCGTCCACGACCACCTTCTTGGCCCAGGGCAGCGTCCGCGAGATGAGCCCCGTGGTCATGGCCCGGTCCACGGCGGTGTCCGGAGGGTAGTAGATGTGCGTGGGCCGGTTGTGGCAGTCCATGCAGTCCATGGTGTCCTTTTCCATCTTCGCCAGTTCTTCCGTGGATTCCTTGTAATCGAGGCTCGTGTACACCGCCTCCAGTTTCCCCTTCTCGTCGCGCACCTCGAAGTAAGGGATCACCTGCTTCTGCTTGTCCGTCGCGACGTAGCTGACGCGGTTCTTGATGATCATGTGCCAATGAATGCCCGCGGTCCCGCCCAGCGCCGAATCGCCGCCCCCCGTCTTCACCCCGAGGCTGATCTGCTCGGCGGTGTTCGCCTCGTTGTACCGGAAGTGGGGGTTCTGCATCAGCTGGGTGCCGAAGAACTTGGCGGGCCAGTGGCACTCTTCGCACGTCTCCCTCGCCGGCCGCAGGTTCTCGATGGGGGTGGGGATGGGAGTGGGGTACGTGTTGAACGCGACCGCGAACACCTGCCGCAATCCCGAGATCTTCGCCTTGACGAACCAGGAGGCGCCGTGCCCGACGTGGCAATCGACGCAGGCCACCCTCGCGTGGGGAGAGGCGAGGTACGCGGAGTATTCGGGCTTCATCACGGTGTGGCAGAGGGTGCCGCAGAAGGGGACGGATTCGCTGTACAGGAAGGCGTTGTACGTGACGAAGGTCATGAGGATGGCGAGGAACGTTCCTCCCAGGACGACGTAGCTGAACCGCTTCCGGTGGACCGGGTCGTTCAGGTCGAGGCGCGGGTAGGGAAGCGCCTCCTCCGACCCCACCTTCCGGCGGCGGAGGCTCTCTCGGCGCATGCCGTACAGGAAGACAACGATTCCAATGCCGAAGAACGCCGGGAACAGCATATAGGTGAAGACCCCCAGGTAGGGACTGGGCCGCTTCGCGCTGTATTCGAGCGCGATGGCGAAGACGATGAGCAGGATGCTGCCGGTCGCGATGAGCGCACCGAGAAGACTGACCGCGTTCCTGTACAATCCGCCGCGGCTGATCCGGGCTTCTTCCGCCATTCTGGCCTCCGGAAATGGTGTCTACAGGTGAGGTTGCGATGATGAGTTAACCGGTTTGTTACTTAAATAAATTACTATGTTGCGCGGGGTTTGGAAAGGGAAACGTGCGGGGTAATCTCCGCCTTGATTTTCCCCCGGCAGGTGGATAATATGATTTTTCCTTGTTTCGCGCCGAAGTGGTGGAACTGGCAGACACGCCATCTTGAGGGGGTGGTGGGGAAACCCGTGGGGGTTCGAGTCCCCCCTTCGGCACCATTCGAAACTATGAGGCACTCAGCGTAAGGCGGGGTGCCTTTTTTGTTTCGAATGGTGCTCCATGGGACTCGAAC
>JAJZRM010000168.1 GCA_021802685.1 Deltaproteobacteria bacterium
TTCGCGCGGTCGAGAAAGCGCAGCAGGGCGTCGACGTCGAAGACCGGCTGGGTGATGGCGAACTCCGCCCCCGCGTCGATCTTCCGGAAATACCGGTCGATCTCCCGCTCGATATCCACCGCGCACGGGTTCGCCCCCACGCCGATGAAGATTCCCGTGGGCGGATCGATGGGGTTCCCGCCGATGTCCACGCCGCGGTTCAGGTTCGACGCCACCTGGACCAGCCCGATGGAGTCCACGTCGAAGACCCCCGTCACGTCCGGGTACTCCCCCAGTTTCGGCGGGTCCCCGGTGATGATGAGGAAGTTGGCCAGGCACGCCGCGTATCCGCCCAGGAGGTCCGACTGCATCCCGATCAGGTTCCGGTCCCGGCAGCAGTAGTGGAGGATCGGCTCGATCCCCACCTCCCGCTGGATGGTGAGGGCGGCGATCATGGGGGAGACGCGCGCGCTGGCCCGCGGCCCGTCGGGGATGTTGATCGCGTCGATCCCGGCCTCCGCGCACGCCTTTGCCTTGGCGAGGAGGGCCGTCATGTTGCTCGACTTCGGCGGGAGAAGCTCCACGGAGGACACCTTTTCCCCCGAAAGGATCTTCGCGGCGAAGCGGGATTTCTTTTCGGGAGGGACGGCGTAGACCAGCGTCTCCTGCCGGACCAGGGGTTTCACCTCGACGAGGCGCTTCACCCCCGGGAGGGACTTGACGGCCCGCGCCATCGTCCGGATGTGTGCAGGGGTGGTGCCGCAGCATCCGCCCACGCCCCGCACCCCGAGCTCGATGTACTTCTTGGCGTACTCGGTGAAGTACTCGGGGCTGGTCAGGTACATCACCCGCCCGCTGATTTCCCTGGGAAGCCCCGCGTTCGGCATGACGACGACGGGTTTCACGGTGTGGGGGAGAATCGCCTGGAGCGCGTCGAAGATGCCGGAGGGGCCGGTGCCGCAGTTGATCCCGACGATATCCACGCAGGGGTCCGCGTCGAGCGCGGACGCCATCGCTTCCGCCCGCGTCCCCAGGGCCGTCTCTCCCCGTTCGTTCAGGACGAAGGAGGCCAGCACCGCCCCGCGGAACTCCTTCGCCACCCGCGACGCGAGCAGCAGCTCGTTCAGGTTGGAAAAGGTTTCGAGGAGGAACAGGTCCACTCCCTCCGCGTCGAGGGCGCCCATCTGCGCGCGAAACGCGTTTTCCGCCTCCGCGGCGAAGGCGTCCGGCATCCGCTGGTTGGACTCCGTGCACGGACCCACCGACCCCGCGACGAAAATCCCCTCCCCCGCCGCCTCCCTGGCAAGCGCAACCCCCGCCCGGTTGATCGCCTCCGTCCGTTCGGCAAGCCCGAAAGGTTTCAGCTTGATGGGATTGGCGCCGAAGGTGTTCGTCTCGATCACCTGCGCCCCCGCTTCGATGTAATCCCGGTGGATCTGGAGGATGAGCCGCGGGTTGGACAGGCACAGCTCGTCGTAACAGGTGTGGATGAACACCCCGCGGTCGTAGATCACCGTGCCCATCGCCCCGTCGAACACCAGGGGCGACTTCTTCATCTGGGAGAGGATGTCCAGGGTCACTCCAGCTCGTCGAAGAAGGATTTGTCCGCGTAGCACATGGGGCACACCCATCCTTCGGGCAGGCGTTCGAAGGTTGTCCCCGGGGGGACGCCGTTCATCGGGTCTCCCGCCGCGGGGTCGTAAATGTAACCGCAGTTCGTGCAGATGTATCTCTTCAACGCTTCGCCTCCCCGAAGGTTGCGCTACGCGGCGAAATATTTCGCCTGCGGGTGGTGGACGACGATGGCGGAGGTCGTCTGCTCCGGCACCATTTCCATCGACTCCATGAGGGCGACGCCGATCGCTCCCGGCTCAAGGAGCTCGAACACCGGCAGGTGCGCCGAGAGGTCCGGGCAGGACGGGTAGCCGAAGCCGTACCTCGACCCCCGGTACTCCTGCACGATGTACCCGGCGGCGGATGCCGGTTTCTCTTCGTCGATTCCGAGCTCCCGGCGCATTTCCTCGTGCCAGTACTCGGCCAGGGCGTCGGTGACCTCCACGCCGAACGCGTGAAGCATCAGGTAGTCATGGTACCTGTCGGTTTCGAAGAGTTCCCGGGTCGCCCGGGCCATCTCCTCCCCGATGGTGGCGACGAAGAAGCCCGCCACGTCGCCCCCCTCTTCCTTTCCCCGGAAGTAATCCGCGATGCACAGGTTGGGAGGGTTTTTCTGCCGCGGGAAGGGGAAGGGAAAGGCCCGCCCATCGTGCTCCACGACGAGGGTGTCGCCTTCCGCGAAGCACCGGAACCAGCCGTAGGCCACCTTGGGGCGAAGGAACCCCTCCGCCACGCCGCGGCGTTTCAGTTCCTCGTACATCGGGCGGACCTTCTCCCGGACGAGCTCCTCGTACGCCTCCGCGGTCATCTTCCCGCGGCGGTATCCCCACCGGCCCCGGAAGAGCGCCTGCTCGTTGACGTAGGGGAACAGGAGGGCCGGATCGATCCCCGTCACGTGCCGGTTCCCCAGGAACGGCGGCTCCGGAACCGGGATGTCCCGCGCGACGGCGGCCCTCTTCGGACCGGGGACCATGGCCGGCGGCGCGCCGGAGTCGAAGACGGTGGAGGCTAGGGAGCCCGCTTCGAACTCCCGCAGCGCGGCGAGACCGGCGAAGGCGTCGGAGCAGTACACCACCGCGCCGGGGTACCCGGGGACGCACTCCTGCGCGACGAACTTGCCCGTGAGCGCGGCGCCGCCCAGCAGGACGGGGGTCCGCAAGCCCGCCGCGGCGAATTGCGGCAGGTTCTCCTTCATCACCAGGGCGGACTTGACCAGCAGGCCCGAAAGCCCGATCACGTCCACCCGGTGTTCCCGCGCCTTCTCGATGATCGTCTCCGCCGGCACCTTGATCCCCAGGTTGATCACCCGGTACCCGTTGTTCGAGAAGATGATGTCCACCAGGTTCTTCCCGATGTCGTGCACGTCTCCCGCCACGGTGGCCAGAAGGACCTTGCGGCCCTCTTCCCGTTCCGACTTCTCGAGGAAGGGGGTGAGCCGGTCCACGGCGCGCTTCATCACCTCCGCGGACCGGAGCACGAAGGGGAGGAGCATCTCCCCCCGGCCGAACAGGTCCCCCACGCGGCGCATCGCGGGGACCAGGAGCTGGTTGATGATCGACGCCGCGGAGCGGCGCGACAGCAGGATCGCCAGGAGGTCTTCCAGCCCCTCCTTGTCCCCAGCAACCACCTTTTCCGCCAGCTCCTCCTCCGGTGGAAGGGCGGGAAGGTTTTTCCCGGAAGGCGTTTCCTCCCCGGCCGGCGGGGCGGCGGCGAAATGCCGGATGAAGGCGCCGAGAGGCTGCTCCCCGTCGTCGCGGGACCGGTTGTGGATCAGGTCCAGGCAAACCTCCCGGTCGCCGTCCGGAATCCCCGACATCGGCACGATCTTCCCCGCGTCGATGATCGCCATGTCCAGCCCGGCCGCCACCGCTTCGTGGAGAAAGACGGAATTGAGCACCTTGCGGGAGGCGGGGGAGAGGCCGAAGGAAACGTTGCTCACTCCGAGGGAGGTGAAGACGCCCGGCAGCTCCCGCTTGACACGGCGCACCGCCTCGATGGTGTTCGCCGCGGCATCTTCGAGCGTGGCGTCTCCCGAACCGACCGTGAACGTGAGCACGTCGAAGACCAGGTCCGAAGGCCGGAGCCCGTACCGGCCGACGGCGAGGTCGTGGATCGCCTTCGCCGTGCCGACCTTCTCCTCCACCGTCATCGCCATTCCCTTCTCGTGGATCGTGAGGGCGATGAGGGCGGCTCCGTGCTTCTTCGCCAGGCGGCAGACCCGTTCGAGGTTTTTCCCGCCGTCTTCGAGGTTCACCGAGTTGACGAGGCACCTTCCCGGGTGGATCCTGAGAGCGGCCTCGATGCAATCGGGAGCGGTCGAGTCGATGACCAGCGGGGCATGGACCGACTGCGCGAAGAGCCGGGCCATGGCGGAGGTGTCGGCCGTCTCGTTCCTTCCCGCGTACGCCGTGCACAGGTCCACCGCGTGCGCCCCGTCCTCCTGCTGGTCGAGCGCGATCCGCAAGCACCCGTTGAAATCGTCCGCGAGGAGGAGCTCCCGGAACCGCTTCGAGCCGTTGGCGTTGCACCGCTCGCCGACGAGGAAGGGCGGGATCTCCTGGCGGATCTCCACCGCTTGGTACAGGCTCCCGAGGGACGGTTTCCCGGCCGCGTTCCGGACGGCGGGGGAGACGCCGTCGAGGGCCTCGCGCAGCTTCCGGATGTGCTCGGGCGTGGTGCCGCAGCACCCGCCCACGACGGATACTCCCTCCTCCCGAACGAAGGCCGCGATTTGCGCGGCGAACGCTTCGGGGGAGAGCGGGTAGACCGTCTTCCCCCCGGCCACCTGGGGGATGCCGGCGTTCGGGATGCACGAAACCCGCCCCCGGAAGTTGCGGCACAGGTGCCGGAGGTGGGAAATCATCCCTTCGGGGCCGGTGGCGCAATTCAGTCCCACGGAGAAGAGGGGGTACGGCTCGAGGGCGGCGAGCGCAGCGGCAACGTCGGTTCCCACCAGCATCGTCCCCGTTGCCTCGACCGTGAGCGACACCATCACCGGGACGTCCCGCTTCATCGCCTCGAGGGTTTCGAAGCAGGAGACGAGCGCGATCTTGACCTGCAGGAGGTCCTGGCACGTCTCGAAGATCAGGAGGTCGACGCCGGCGTCGACCAGCGCCCGGACCTGTTCCGCGTAGGCCGCCGCCATCGGCTCGTACCCGATGTGCCCGAGGGAGGGAAGCTTCGTCGTCGGCCCCAGCGAGCCCGCGACGCACGCGTCGGCCCCGGTGCGCCGGATCGCGCCCTTTGCGTTTTCCACCGCGGCGCGGTTGATCTCCCCGACGCGGTGCCCGAGCCCGTATTCGGCCAGCACGATCCCGTTGGCGCCGAAGGTGTTCGTCTCCAGCACCATCGCCCCGGCGGTGAGAAACGATTCGTGCCATTCCCGGATCATGCCGGCCGCCGAGACGTTCAGGAATTCGTTGCACCCCTCGTGTCCCTGCCAGGCGGAAGACGGGATCTCCATCCGCTGCAGGTTCGTCCCGCACGCCCCGTCGAAAATCAACGTCGGCCGGTCCGTCAACCATTTCGGCGCCGTACCCATAAGTGCTCAATCTTAGAATAGAAAACAGTTGCCGTCAAACGGGGATTCCCGGGGGGTTGCCGGTTCTTGCTCTTAATGGCTTGACTTCGGAAACTCTTTCCTGCTAAGAAATAATGTCAGGCGGGCATGCCGATCCGCCCTCGGGCAACTCGGAATTCGCATCCTCGACAACTCTGAATTCGCACCCTCGACAACGCTGAATTCGCTGCGGTGAATCGGACAAAATCGTTTCTTTAAAACAGTCCTCTCGACGGACGGGTACTATCCCAGGCACAATAAGGAGGTAGGGTCATGGCGCCGATCGCAGAAAAAACGAGGATGGGGGGAGGCGTGTACATGTCCAAACTGAAGGAGAAGCTCCGCGAAAAGATCGAGGCCCATCGTCCGCGCATCCAGAAACTCACCAAAGAGCATGGGCAGGTCGTGATCGACAAGGTGACCATCGAACAGGCCATCGGCGGCGCGCGCGATGTCCGTTGCCTGGTCACGGACATCTCGTACCTGGATCCCCTGGAGGGGATCCGGTTCCGCGGCAAGACCATCCCCGAAACCTTCGCGGCGCTGCCGAAAGCGCCCGGTTGCGATTACCCCTACGTGGAGGCGTTCTGGTACTTCCTCCTCACCGGGGAAGTGCCGACGATGGAAGATACCCGGGAAGTCATGAGCGATCTGCGCGAGCGCTCCCGGGTTCCCCAGTACGTGTTCGACATTCTCCGGGCGTCGGCGCGCGACTCCCACCCGATGGCGCTGTTCTCGACCGCGATCCTCTCCATGCAGCGGGAGTCGATCTTCGTCAAGCGGTACAACGAAGGGATGAAGAAGGCGGATTACTGGGATCCGATGTACGAGGATTCCATGAACCTGCTCGCGAAGCTCCCCGAGATCGCCGCCTACATCTACCGGATGAAGTACAAGAGCGACACCCCCATCCCTCCGGACCGCGACCTCGACATCGGCGCCAATTTCGCCCACATGATGGGGATCCCCAAGCCGTACGACGACGTGGCGCGGATGTACTTCATCCTGCACTCCGACCATGAATCCGGGAACGTCTCGGCGCACACGGTGCACCTCGTCGCCTCGACGCTCTCCGACGCGTACTACGCCTTCTCCGCGGGGTTGAACGGCCTCGCGGGCCCGCTCCACGGCCTCGCCAACCAGGAGGTGCTCTCCTGGATCCAGGACGTGATGAAGCAGATGGGGGGGAAGCTCCCCACCAAGGACCAGCTGAAGCAGTTCCTGTGGGACACCCTGAACAGCGGGAAGGTCATCCCCGGGTACGGCCACGCCGTGCTCCGCAGGACCGACCCCCGGTACACCTCGCAGATGGAGTTCTGCCAGAAACACCTGCCGGACTACCCGATGTTCAAGCTGGTGAACATGATCTACAAGGTGGCGCCGGACATCCTCCGGGAGCACGGGAAGGCGAAGAACCCGTGGCCGA
>JAJZRM010000169.1 GCA_021802685.1 Deltaproteobacteria bacterium
CGTCTGGCCCACCTGCCAGTCGTTCGGCGCCCACCCCGCGTCGACCGCGGCCCGCGACGCGCCGATCGCCGCCGAAAGCGTGTCGGCCAGCTGCTCCACCATCCGGAAATTCTCCACCGACTTGACGCCGCGGCCCGCGGAGACGACCACCCGCGCCTCCGTCAGTTCCGGCCGATCCGACTTCGTTTCCTGGCGGGAGACGAAAGCCGTGCCGCCCGGGTCCGCGGACAGCGCCACTTTCTCCACCGGGGCCGGCGGTCCGCCCGCCGGCGCGGGATCGAAGGCCGTCTGCCGCACCGTGAACAGCAGCGGCGCCCCCGAGACCTCCACGATGCCGATCGCGTTCCCCGCGTACATCGGCCGCTTCACCCGCAGGGCGTCCCCTTCCTTCTCCAATCCGACGATGTCGCTCGCCAGCGGAGCGTCGAGAAGGCCCGACAACCGCGGCATGAAATCCTTTCCGAAAGTCGAAGCCGGGGCGAATACCGCCCCGTACCCCTTTTCCCTGACCGCCTGCGCCACCGCCTGCGCGAACGTGACCGCGAGGTACGGGGAGAAGACGGCGCCTTCCGCGAGCAGGACTCTCCGCACGCCGCAACCCGCCACCGCGTCCGCCAGCGGAGCGACGCCGTCCCCCAGCACCAGCGCGTCGGCCTCGCCGCCGATCAACCCGCCAAGCGTTTTCGCCGCGGAGATCGCCGACAGCGTGTTCTTCTTCAAGACCCCGTCCTGATGTTCTACGACGACCAGCATGTCCGCCATGGGATTTCCCTCAGATGACTTTCGCTTCGTTTTTCAGTTTCGCAACCAGCTCCGGGACGTCGGAGACCCGGCCGCCTCCCGCGCGCAGCTTCGGCGGGATGTATTTCAGCACCTTCACCCTCGGGGCCAGGTCCACCCCCAGCGAGGACACGGCCACAACCTTCATCTCCTTCTTTTTCGCTTTCATGATCCCCGGCAGCGACGCGTACCTCGGCTCGTTCAGACGGAGGTCGGTCGTCACCACCGCCGGAAGCACGACCTCGATCGTCTCCAGGCCGCCGTCCACTTCGCGGGTCACGTTGGCCTTCCGGCCGTCCCCGGAGAACTCCACCTTGGAGGCGAAGGTCGCCTGCGGCCACCCGAGGAGCGTCGAGAGGATCTGCCCCACCTGGTTGTTGTCGTCGTCCACCGACTGCTTCCCCATCAGGACGATATCGGGCTTCTCGCCTTCCGCCACCTTCGCCATCACCTTGGCGATCGCCAGGGAATCGAGATTTCCCGGGGCCTCCACCAGGATCGCGCGGTCGGCGCCCATCGCCAGGGCGGTCCGCACCTGCTGCTCCCCTTCCTTCGGACCGATGGTCATGATGACCACCTCGCCGCCCCGCTTTTCCTTTATTCGCAGCGCTTCCTCGACGGCGATCTCGCAGAAGGGATTCACGACCATCTTGATATTGTCCAGGACGATCCCGCTGCCGTCCCCCTTGATTTTCACTTTCTCGTCGGGATTCGGGACGGGTTTGATTGCGACCATGACCTTCACGTTGCACCTCCGGGAGAAACAATGGTCCAGGGGTTCCAACCTATCGGAAAAACAGCCTTATGGCAAGAATGAATGATTGTTCATTCTGCCGGTACCGCAGAACCGGGACGTTCCTTAGAACTCCGACAGATGAGGGACACAGATCGCCCCGCGCAGGGCTTTGCCTCTAAGCGGCCCATGAGTGTCCCTGTTCTGCGGGAGTTCTAAGGAACGTCCCGGTTTTGGCGGTCCTTATACCACCGGTCGTAGAAGGTCTGGTATTCGCCCGACTTGACCGCCCGCCACCAAGCCTCGTTTTCCAGGTACCAGCGGACGGTGGCGTCGAGCCCCTCCTTGAAGGGGATCTGGGGAACGACGTCCAGCTCGGTGCGGATCTTCGTGTCGTCGATCGCGTACCGCCGATCGTGGCCGGGACGGTCGGGGACGAACCTCATGTGCGACTCGTCCTTCCCCATCGCGCCGAGAAGGAGCTTCGTAATCTCGATGTTCGTCCGCTCGTTTCCGCCGCCCACGTTGTAGACCTGGCCGGGCCGGCCGCGCAGCAGCACGGCATCGACCGCGCGCGAGTGGTCGTCCACGTGGATCCAGTCCCGCACGTTCATCCCGTCCCCGTACACAGGGACCGGTTTCCCCTCGTGAAGCAGCGTCACGAAGAAGGGGATGATCTTTTCAGGGAACTGGTACGATCCGTAGTTGTTGGAGCAACGGGTCACCAGTGTCGGCAGGCCGTACGTCTTGAAGTACGCCCGCACCAGGAGGTCGGCCGCTGTCTTGCTGGCCGCGTACGGGGAGTTGGGTCGCAGCGGGGAATCCTCGGAGAATCTCCCGGTCGCCCCCAGGGACCCGTAGACCTCGTCGGTGGAGATCTGCAGGAACCGGGCGACGCCGCATTTCCTGGCCGCCTCCATCAGCACCTGCGTTCCGAGGATGTTCGTTTTCAGGAACATGGACGGATCGTCGATGCTGCGGTCCACGTGGGTCTCCGCGGCGAAGTTGATCACCGCGTCCGGCAGCTCCTCCGAGAAGATCCGCCCCACGGCTTCCGCGTCGCAGATATCGGCCCGGTGGAAGCGATACCGGGGGTTTCCCGCCACCTCCGCCAGGTTCGCCAGGTTGCCCGCGTAAGTGAGCTTGTCCACGTTGACGATCATCCATTCGCCGTGTGCGCGCATCGCGTAGCGGATGAAGTTCGACCCGATGAACCCGGCGCCGCCCGTGATCAGCACCTTCATGGAATCGGCCTTTCCGCGGACAGGGATCCGAGGAACTCCGCCACCGCGACGTCCCACGGCCGCGGGGAATCCCCCGTGATCTCGCGGTACTTCTCCTTGCTCAGGACGGAATACGGCGGGCGGGACGCCGGGTACGGGAGGTCCCGGGTGGCGGCCGGAAGAAGCGCCGCAGCGCCGGAAGCGGAGCGGTCCAGCGCGAACCGGGCGAGATCGAACCAGGTCGCCTCTCCCCCGTTCGAGAAATGGACGGTCCCGCGCGCGCCCGCCTCCAGCAATTTCTCGACGGCCCCGGCAAGGTCCTTCGTCGAGGTCGGGCACCCCGTCTGGTCCGACGCCACCCGCAGCGTTTCCCCTCGCCCCGCTTTCTCAAGGATCGTGCGGATGAAATTCTTCCCCCCCGGTCCGAAAAGCCACTGACTGCGGATCAGAAGATGATCGCAGCCCGTCTCCCGGAGCGCCTCCTCCGCGGCCAGCTTGCTTTTCGCGTAGACGGAGAGAGGATGCACCGGGTCCTCCTCCCGGTACGGGCGCGACGACGTCCCGTCGAAAACGTAGTCGGTCCCGAACGTCACCACGAGCGCACCGATTTCGCGGGAGGCGAGAGCGACATTCCTCGTCCCTTCCGCGTTGACGGCGAAAGCCGCCGCCGGCTCGGCCTCGGCGCGGTCCACCGCCGTGTAGGCCGCGCAGTGGATCACGACCTGCGGGCGGAACCCGCCGATCGCCCCGCGGCACGCCGGCAGGCTCGTCACGTCGCACTCTTGCAGGTCGGTTATCCGCACATCGAACCGGCGGCGAAGCAGGTTCCCGATTTCCTTCCCGAGCAGGCCGTGCCCGCCGGTGAGCAGGATCCGTTTCACCCGTCTTTCCGCGCCCAATCGTACGGGATGTCGTTGTTGTGGGGGGGAACCCGATATTCGTCCGGCGCGTCGTACTTGTAGGCCTGCGTCGGAACGTTGATCAGCAGCGCCTCTTCCGTGCTTACCGTCTTGAACCCATGGTACACCAGCGGGGGGATCTTCAGGACGATCGGCCGGTGCTCGCCGAGGAAGAACTCGTTGACCTCCGCCTTCGTGGGGGAACCGTCCCGGGAATCGTACAGCACCACCTTCATCATCCCCTTGACCACGCAGAAGTGGTCGTACTGAACCCTGTGGTAGTGCCACGCCTTCACCGCTCCCGGGTACCCGGTGGTCAGGTATACCTGGCCGAAGCGCATGTAGATCTCGTCGTCTTCGCGCAGGATCTCCATCAGCCTCCCGCGCTCGTCCGGTATCACCTTCAACGGTTTGATCATGACGCCTTCGATCATCTCGTCCCTCATCTCTGTCCCGGTTCCGCGGGACTTTTCATCAACGTCCCGGTTCCGCGGTCCGGGCGTGCGTCTCGTACGCCTTGCGGCCGATCGAGTGGTACAGGAAGCCGCGCTCCTTCATCTTCCGCGGGTCGTAGATGTTGCGCCCGTCGAACAGGACCGGCTGCCGCATCAGGTTCTTCATCAGCCCGAAGTCGGGCTTCCGGAATTCGTTCCATTCCGTCGCGATCAGCAGCGCATCGGCCCCCTGCAGCGCCCCGTAGGAGGATTCCGCGTATCGGATCCGGTCGCCGTACCTTGCCCGCGCGCCCGCCATCGCCTCGGGGTCGTACACGGTCACCGACGCGTTCGCTTTCAGCAATTCGTCGATGATGTGGAAGACCGGCGCCTCCCGCGTGTCATCGGTGTTCGGCTTGAAGGCGATCCCCCAGACGGCGATCTGCCTCCCCGCAAGGTCCCCCCCGAAATGATTCAACATCTTCCCGAAGAACCGCTTGCGCTGTTCCTGGTTGATGTTCTCCACCGCCTGGAGAACGGTCAACGGAGCCCCCGCGTCCTCCGCGCTCCTGAGCAGCGCCTTCACGTCCTTCGGCAGGCACGACCCGCCGTACCCCAGCCCCGGGAAGAGAAACTTGTTGCCGATGCGCGAATCGGACCCGATCCCCTCCCGGATCTTGTCGATGTCCGCCCCCACGGCGTCGCTGAAGTTGGCCAGGTCGTTCATGTAGGATATCTTCAACGCGAGGAAGGCGTTCGCCGCGTACTTGGTCACCTCGGCGCTTTTTTCGTCCATCACGAAGACCATGCTGCCCGGTTGCAGAAACGGCTCGTAGAGGTCCTTCAGGACGAGGATCGCCCGATCGCTGTTCGACCCGATCACCACGCGCTCCGGCCGCAGGAAATCTTCCACTGCGAACCCTTCCCGGAGGAATTCCGGGTTGGACACCACGTCGAATTCGAACGCCGCCCCGGAATGCCTGCGGATCTCCGCCCGGACTTTTTCGCTGGTCCCCACGGGCACGGTGGACTTGTCGACGATCACCTTGTATCCGGCGCCGTTATGGCGGGCGAAGATCTTCCCCAGCTCCGCCGCCACATGAAGCACGTACTTCAGGTCGGCGGAACCGTCCTCCCCCGGCGGCGTGGGCAGGCACAGGAAAATGACCTCCGCCCTCGCGGCCTTCTCGAGGTCCCCGGAGAAGCCGATGCGCGATTTTTTCAGGTTGCGAAGGTAGATCTCCTCCAGCCCGGGTTCGAAGATGGTCACCTCGCCCCGCGTAAGTCTTTCTATTATCGTGGGATTCGAGTCGACGCAATGCACCTCGTTCCCCCTCTCCGCAAGGCACACCCCCGTCACCAGTCCGACGTATCCCGTCCCCACGATCGCCACGTTCATCCGGGTACCCCCGTGATTTCAATCCGCAGATTCAATTGACTTAATCGGTTAAGAATACAGCAAACTTTAAGGTGCGGGAAGTCCGGGGGCGGAACCGGGCGACGACGAGGTATACTTTTGTCGATGCCCTTCACCCTCCCCAGCATGCCTCGCCGCCGGCCCGCGGGAATCGCCCTGTATTTCGTAATTGCGGCGGCATGTTCCGCGATCGTGCCGGCGACGGCCCGCGCGCTGGGCGGTCCGCGTCCGATCACCGTTTCCGCGGAGGGAGAGTTGCGGCGCCCCGGCGCCCATACCCTTTCCCCCGGCGGAACCCTGTCCGATCTGATCTTCGCCGCGGGCGGTTTCACCGGCGACGCGGATCCGCGCGGGGCGTCCCTCACGCGGATTTCGGCCGCCGCGGCCCAGGCGGCGGAGCTGCGGGAGACGGCCGGGCGCCTCGCCCCGGAGCCCGGCGCCTCCGAGGAGGCCCGGGAAGCGGCGCGTCCCGTCGTCGCGCTTCTCCTGGGGCTGCGCCCGTCCGGAAGGGTCCCCGTGCGGATGACGCACCCCCGGCTCCTGAAAAACAGCCCCCGGGACCTGCCGCTCGAAGAGGGCGACGCGCTGCGCGTCCCCGCGAAAACGGACACCGTGAACATCGCCGGCGCGGTCCGGGCCGCTTCCGGCGCCGTGCCGTTCACCCCGAACCTGCCGCTCGCGGAGTACATCCGGCGGGCGGGGGGGTATGCCGGCGACGCGGACCGGGACCGGGTCTTCCTGCTGCGGGCGGACGGAACGACGGCCGACCTTGCGCCCGGCTTCGTTACCTGGAACGCGGCGGCCTCCCGCTGGGAGGTGACGGCGCTGGCCGGCGGTCCCCCGGAGATCGGCCCGGGAGACACGATCGTCGTTCCCCGCGCGCCGCCGCGGGGCCTGCCGCCGGACATCGCCCGGAAGCTTCCCGGGATCCTGGTGCGCGCTTCGGAGGTCGCCGGGGCGCCCGTGATCCTGCCGTGACGCCTTCCGCGTCGCTCACCCGGGGCGGCGGCAGGGCCTCCGCCGCCCGAAACCGGCGCTTCGCCATGACCTT
>JAJZRM010000170.1 GCA_021802685.1 Deltaproteobacteria bacterium
GCTTAATTGCGGAGCGGCTTCCCTTTCATCAGCATGAACTGGATGCGCGCCTGCGTCTTCTCCTCGCCGCATAAAGACAGGAACGCCTCGCGCTCCATATCGAGCAGCTCCTGTTCCGTGCGCTTCGTGCCCGGCGGGACGTCCCCGCCCGTGAGGACGAAGGCGATCTTCCGGCCGATCGTTTCGTCGTGTCCGCTGATCTGTCCGGCCGCCTTCATTGCGTACAGCCCGTAAGCGAAGGCCGGGAAGGCGGCACGTCCGGGCAGGGCGATGTCGGTCCGCGGCTTCGGCGCTTCGTACCCTTCCCGGACCATCCCCAGCACGGTGTTCTTCGCGTCCTGGATCAGGAAGTCGCGCTGGATCGTGATCCGGTCCCAAGGGCGCAGGAACCCCATCTCCCGGGCCTCTTTCGCCGAGGAGGAGACCTTCGCCATCCCCACGGTCTCGAACGCCTTCCGCAGGAAGGGCATCGGGTCCACGGACACTCCGTCCGGGATCCCTTCCAGGTGGCGGATCGCCATCTCCTTCAAGCCCCCGCCGGCGGGAAGCAGCCCGACGCCCACCTCGACCAGGCCCATGTACGTCTCCGCCGCCGCCCGGATCCGGTCGGCACCGAGGCAGATCTCGGCGCCGCCGCCAAGCGCCATCCCCGCGGGGGCCGCCACGACCGGCCGCCCGGAGTACCGAAGGCGCATGCAGGCGTCCTGGAACCCCTTCACGATCTTCTCGAGCTCGTCCCACTGCTTGTTCTGCGCCGCGAGGAAGACCATCATGATGTTCGCCCCGGCGCAGAAGTGCTCCGAGTGGTTGGCGATGACCATCCCGGAGAATTCCTTCTCCGCGAGATCCACCCCTTCCATCAACATGCCGACGACGTCCCCGTCGATCGTGTTCATCTTCGTATGGAACTCGGCGCACAGCACGCCGTCCCCGATGTCGTAGAGCGTCGCGCCGGCGTTCTTCCTGACGACCTTGTTCCGGTCCGCGACGGCCGGCAGGAAGATCACGTTCGGCGAGACCGGGGCGGGGACGTACCCGCCGGAGGCGAAATCGTAGAACTCGAGCGTCCCTTCCACGCGCCGGTAGAAGGAGGCGGCCCCCGCGGCGAGCATCTTCTCGACGTTCGGCGGGACCGCCTTCCCTTCCGCCTTCATCCTCGCCGCCGAATCGGCGACCCCGACGGCGTCCCACGTTTCGAAGGGTCCGAGGGTCCAGTTGAACCCCCACTTCATCGCGTTGTCGATGTTGTACACGTCGCCGGCGATCTCCGGAATCCGCTTCGCCGCGTAGATCAGCGACTCGGCGAGGACATCCCAGGCGTACTTCGCCGCCTTGTCGTCGGCGGAGACCACCTTGCGGATCCGCAGCCCCGCGTTCTCCTCGCTCTTGGCCGCCTCGATCGAGGGGAAGGAGACTTTCTCCGACGGCCGGTACTCGAGGGTGTTGTAGTCCAGGACCATCTTCTTCTTGTTCTCGCCCTTTCCCTCCATCTTGAAGAAGCCCGCGCCGGACTTGCGCCCCAGCAGCTTGCGGGCGGCCATCTCCTTTACGAAGGGGGGAGGCAGGAACCTGTCGCGGTCGGGATCGCCGGGCAGGTTCTCGTAGACGTTGTCGGAGACGTGCAGCAGCGTGTCGATCCCGACGAGGTCCGCGGTGCCGAAGGCGGCGGATTTCGGACGGCCCATCGCGGGCCCCAGCACCTTGTCCACTTCCTCGATCGTCAGTCCGTCGCGCAGCATCGCGTGCATCGCATACATCATGGCGTACACGCCCACCCGGTTCCCGACGAAGTTCGGGGTGTCCTTGCCATGGACGATCCCCTTCCCCAGGACCCGCTCGCCGAAGTCGGCCATCCCGGACAGGATCTCCGGGTCGGTGTCCTCGCCCGCAACCATCTCGAGCAGCTTCATGTACCGGACGGGGTTGAAGAAGTGGGTCACGAGGAAGTGGCGGCGAAATTCTTTTCCCCGCCCCTCCATCATCCCCGCGATGGAGATGCCCGAGGTGTTCGAGGAGACGAGAATCCCGGGCTTCCAGATCGCTTCGATCCTGCCGTAGAGCGCCTGCTTGACCGCCAGGTTCTCCACGACCACCTCGACGATCCAGTCGCAATCCGCGATCTTCCCAAGGTCGTCCTCGAAGTTGCCGACCGCGATCAAGCCGAGGTCCTTCTTCGAATAGATCAGGGACGGGCGGCTTTTCCGGATCGCTTCCAACCCCTTGAGGGCGAAACGGTTCCGGAAAGCGGTGCTCGTTTCGGTGAGGCCTTTCTTCCTTTCGTCGTCCGTGAGCGCAGGGGGGACGATATCGAGCATCAGGCAGGGAATGCCGGCGTTCGCCAGGTGCGCCGCGATCCCGGAGCCCATCACGCCGGCCCCCAGGACGGCCACCCTGCGGATTTTCGGAAACATCGGTTCCTACCTCCTGTCGCTTGGGTTCAGGCCGGGACAGCTGACTGAATGGTGGTTCATTCCATGGAATACCATTAACGCATCCCCCGCGGCGTGTCAATGGGGCGGGAGCGTTGTTGTTGCGGGAGCGTTGGCGGCCGGGCGCGGTTGGGGGAAAATGGGACGATGCGCGGCATCTACGTCCATGTTCCGTTTTGCGTCCGCAAGTGCGGATACTGCGACTTCTATTCCGTCGTGGACGGGGAGGAGGCGCGGGAGCGGTTCTGCGGTCTCCTGCTGCAAGAGTTGGAGATTCTCCTCCGGTCGTACCCCGGGGAGGCGAACGTTCCGGCGGACACCGTGTATTTCGGCGGCGGAACCCCTTCGGTCCTGGGCCCGGAACGCCTCTGCCGGCTCCTTGCGGGAATCCGATCCCGCCTGCCCGTGGCGGAAGGGGCCGAGGTGACGCTGGAAGCGAACCCCGGGACCATCCGCGGAGAGGATTTCTTCCGGCTTCGGGAGGAGGGATTCACCCGGGTGAGCCTCGGCGTGCAATCGTTCCTTCCCGCGACGCTTGAGGCCCTCGGCCGGATCCATTCCGTGGATGACGTCCATGCCGCCCTGGAGAACGCAAGGAAAGCGCGGTTCCCATCCGTGGGGATCGACCTCATCTTCGGTAACCCCGGGCAGGAGGAAACGGATTGGGAGGCGGATATCGACTGCGCGGCGGCAATTCATCCGGACCATCTCTCCGCGTACGCCCTCTCCCCGGAACCGGGGACGCCGATCCATGGGCAAATCGAACGGGGAGAGATCTCCGTCCCTTCCGACGACGCGGCGGCCCGGATGTACGAGACGGCGCGGCGGGCGCTCGCATCGGCCGGGTACCGGCACTACGAGATATCCAACTTCGCGATGCCGGGGATGGAGTGCCGCCACAACGGGAAGTACTGGCGCCGGGAAGGGTACCTGGGGCTGGGGCCTTCCGCGCACGGCCTTCTGTTCCCCGGGGAGTCCGCGCCCCTGGGGATGCGGACGGAGAATCCGCCGTCCCTGCCGGAGTACGCCCGCCGGCTGGACGAGGGACGCCTCTCCTGGGTGGAAGTCGAGGCGAGGAGCGGCGAGGACGCATGGAAGGAGTTTCTCATCTTCGGGCTGCGGCTGGAGGAAGGGGTGTCCCTCGCGGAAGGGGAAAAACGGTACGGCCCCCAGCCGAGGAACCTGCTGGAGGCCGTGGACCGGCTGGTCGCTTCAGGATCCCTGGTCCGGGACCGGGAACGCCTCCGCATGCCCGAGGCTTTCTGGTTCGTGTCGAACGAAGCGCTGCGGCGGCTCGCCTGAAAACCCGTTACCGCCCATCGCGGCCGCCGCGGCGGTCGCGGTCATCGTGGCGGTCGCGGTCCCCGCGCCGATCGTGCCGCTCCCGCTCCTTCCACTCCCTCTCGCGCTCCTTCTGCCAGCGCTTGTGCGCTTTCCGGTTGTCCCGGTCCCAGCGGCCGTGCTCCTTCTTCCAATGGCCGTACGGGATGTGCCGCTCCCGTTCGTACCTCACCCGGTAGTCCCGAGGCATGTAGACCACGGACCGGGGAACCCGCGACCGCCGCATCACCACCCACGGCCCGTTGTATGCCCTCGCACGGTACCACCTGTCGCCGCGGGGCGACCACCAGTACCCGTCGTAGAAGAACACGTCGATGTGCGGATCGGGAACGTAGTAGACCCTGGATTCCGGCACCATCACCAGCGCCGGCGGTTCGGCCACCACGATCGGGGGCGGACCGAGATTGATGTTGACGCTGACCTCTCCCCGGGCGGTCCCGGCCAAGCCCGACGCGAGAAACACCGCGGCAACGGCCGGCAGCAACCACGGGCGGTATCTCCTCAAGCCGTACCTTGAAAATTTCATCCACCACCTCCGGTTTGGTCTGTCCACCCTAGGACGCCCCGGGACCGGCGATTCTTCATTCTTCCTTCGATGGAGGCCCCTTTCTCCCGGACCACATATATAATAAGAGCATTGGAAATGGAGAACATGAAAACCCCATCTCTGAATCCGCGGGGGAGGGGGCGTTTTTCACCCGGAATCCGGTTGAAGATGTTCGGATTCCTTCTGCCCTTGGCTTTCCTGCTGGTCCTTTCCGTGGCCTGGACCGTCACGGAAATCACGGGTTCGGCGCTGCGGAAGGACCTTCTGCAGCGCGGTGCGGCCATCTCGCGCGTGGTGACCCTTTCCTCCGGGTACCTGCTGCTGGCCAACGATCAGCTCGGGCTGGACCGGCTGGTTTCGGAAACCCGGGAGAGCGTCCCCGACATCGCCTTCGTCGCGATCCGCGACACCACGAACAAGGTGGTCGCCCACGACCGGATCGGCGAGCGCGGGAAACCGTTCGAGCCGTCCGCGCGGATGACGCCGCTGGGCACGTTTGCCGACACCCACGCCGATGAAGTGGTCCGGACTGGACGCACCCTCATCGAATTCAATACGCCGATCCATTTCGCCGGGAAGCTGGTCGGGACCGCCACCCTGGCCCTGACCACCGACTCGCTCGCCGCCGCCCGCCGCTCCATCCACCGCTCCATCACGGTCGCCGCTTCGGTCATCCTCGGGGTCGCCTGCTTCGGGGCGCTGTTCCTGGCCTCCTTCGTCACCACCCGCGTCAAGCGGCTCCACGAGGGGGTTCTCTCCCTGGGAAAAGGAGAGCCGTTCCGTCCCATCCCCGCCGCCAGCTCGGACGAACTGGGCGACCTGACCCGGAACTTCAACCGGATGGCGGAGGAGCTCCTCGCGCAGAAGGCCGGCCTTCAGGCGCAGGCCCGCCAGCTCGAGGAGGCGTACCTCAGCATGATCCGCGTCATCGCGGCTTCCCTGGACGCCCGGGACGCGTACACGCTGGGGCACTCCAACCGCGTCGCGAAGCTGTCCTGCGAACTGGGAAGGCGGCTCGGCATGAACGAGGAGAACCTCATCGACCTGGAGCGGGCCGCCATTTTTCACGACCTCGGCAAGATACAGACCCCCGACGACGTGCTCCTGAAGGAAGAACCCCTCTCCCGCGCCGAGGAAGAGCAAATGCGGAGCCATCCCATGGACGGCACGGGCATCCTGTGGATGGCCCCTTTCCTTCACAAGTACATCCCGGTGGTGCGGGCCCACCACGAGTGGTATAACGGCGAAGGGTACCCGGACGGAAAGAAGGGGGATGAGATCCCGCATCATGCCCAGATCATCGCCCTTGCGGACGCCTTCGACGCCATGACCACGGACAGGCCTTACCGGCAGGCGCTCGGGACCGAGGAAGCGCTCGATGAGATCCTGCGCTTCCGGGGGACCCAGTTCTCCCCCGAGCTGGCCGACGAATTCGCGAAGATGATCCGGGACCTTCCCTCGACGGATATGGCCAAGTTGAAGAGCATGGCGCTTTGAGGAACTTTTTCCTCCTGCCCGGTCTCCTGTCGCTCGCCCTCCTCGCGTCGATCCTCCCCGGCTGCGCCGGGTGGAATACCGCCTCGCGGCCGGGGCCCGTTGCGCATGCTCCCGCCGAGGCCGCCGCCGTTCCGCCCGAACCGCCTTCCGCGATGCCGCCCGCCGCGCCGGGTCCACGGCCTCCCGGGCCGCGGGTCGCGGCGCTGCCTCCTGTCTCCGCGGCCGACAAGGCGTTTTCCGGCGGATTGATGGCCTCGCGTGACGGGGAGTACGAGCGCGCGCTGGAACTATTCTCCGCCGCTTGGAAAGAAAAACCGGACCTTCCCGGGTTCTCCCAGGAGTTCGACGAGGCGCTCCTCGGGCTGAAAAAAAACGGCGACGCGGCGCGCGCCCAGGGGAAACCGGAAGACGCGGGAAAGCACTGGATGGGAACGCTGCGCTACATCAACCACCCCGCGGCGAAAGGCAAACCGTACCCGTTCACCCGCGGCGAAGTGCAGGGCGAGGTCGACCGTCTCACCGCCGGGCAGATGGAAAAAGGACTTCTCCATTACCGGAAGGGGGATATCCCGGCGGCCATCGCCGCGTGGAAAGTGATCCTCGCCTACGACCCGGAAAACGCGGAGGCGGCCCGGTCGATCCGGACCGCCTCCACGCAGCTCGAGAACCTGAAGAAGATCCCTCCCGCGGGCGTTCCCGCGAAGTAGTCCTCCCGGCCGGGG
>JAJZRM010000171.1 GCA_021802685.1 Deltaproteobacteria bacterium
CGGCCAGGACCTTCACGTCCGGCTCAAAGGCGTCAGGCTTGGGACCGGCATAGCTGACGCGGATGGCAGCGGCCGGATTCTGCTGGTCGCGAAGGTCGAAGGCCAGCCGCAGCGCCTGCTGGTCATAGGCGATGGTGCCGGCGACCACGTCGCCGCCGACACGCACCGTCTGTCCCGCTTTCAGGCTCCGACCAGTCGGTGAATCCTTCAATTCGGCCACGGTCATGTAGTAAGCGCTGGTGGTGGAGATGCCGCGGACGATGAGAAAAACGACCGCGATGCCGATGACCAGCACGCCGACAAGTATTTTTTGGTTTGATCGTTTCATTCCCCCCCCTCGGGGGTGATCCCCGAAAGATGGTTTCGACAGGTCATGACGTACGCACCGGTTCCCGCAGGAACCGACGGTCAAGGGACGGAAAAGAGGGGGTTAAGCTATGGGGGGTCTGAGAAGAGAGAAGGACGGCGCTTCGTAGGGCGCCAGGTGCTCTGAGGCAACGAAGCGTTGCCCATGATCGTCGGGGAAAACGGACACGGGAGCCGCCTCAATGAAAGAGGAGAGACAGAGCGGACAGAGGAAGCAATGGTTGTCTCCTCCCTGGTGACTTGCCGGAAGAGAGGAGCCGGCACGTCCTTCGGAGAAGGCGCCGTACATCATGGCCGTTTCGCTGAAGGATGCGCAGATGCCGGCCGATTTGTCGGGGCACGGTTTACATACCGTCGCCTCTGCCGCGGAGGCGATCATCTGAAGGATCAGCACCCCGAGGAGGACTCCCCGGAAGAAGGTTCGGGCGAACATTTATGGAATATTACATCTCCTCACCCTGGTTTGGCAATCGAAATCGCGAATCAGAATTGTTTGAATTCACGCGGGACGCATTTGCTCTGAATTTCGTACGGCTCTATTGTTATTCGTAGCCAGGCGGAGCGACAAACTACTGGGCAAAGGAGAATACGGAATGGACGCCAAGTACGGGTTCGGAAAGACGGTGAGCATGTCATTCGACGCAGCGGTCGAGAAGTTGACGCAGGAACTGCAGAAAGAGGGTTTCGGGGTGCTCACGGACATCGACGTGGCGGCGACCCTCAAGAAAAAGCTGAATCAGGATATGCCGCCCTACCGCATCCTGGGGGCGTGCAATCCGCCGTTTGCACACCGGGCGCTGGAAGCGGAACCGTCGATCGGCCTCCTGCTGCCGTGCAACGTCGTGGTACGGCAGGACGCCGCGGGGGTGGTCCGCGTGGAATTCATGGATCCTAAAGCGGTTCTCGACCTGGTGAGCCGGCCCGAAATTAGCCGGATCGCGGGTGAGGTGCGGCAGCGGCTGGAGAGGGTGATGCAGGCTCTCTGACCGCGTACAATTTCAAACCCATTGCGAAGGGGCTGGATTTGTTCTTGACAGGGCGCACAGGATGCCTTAACGTATGAGCAGTTGTGCATATTATCGAGGATCCCGTGGAACGCAAAGACGCGGATGTATGCGAAATCTATTACGTAAACGAGGCACATGTGCAAAGCGCCCGACAGGTCCTCTCTCCTGATCGGGAGATTTTGTCACTGGCCGAGATATTTCGCACGCTGGGTGATCCGACGCGCGTAAAGGTCCTCCAAGCCCTATCCGTCGAGGAACTGTGCGTCTGCGATCTGGCCAAGCTGTTGGGGATCAGCGAGTCGGCGACCTCCCACCAGCTCCGGGTGTTGAGGAACCAGAAACTGGTCCGGTTCCGGAAGGAGGGAAAGATGGCATTCTATTCGCTGGATGATGCCCACATCGATAGCCTGATGAAGGAGGCATTGCGTCACGTCCGAGAAGGGGCGGATCAATACCGGGGGACGGAGAGGGTCCGCGAAAGCGCGGGGTAAACTGGCATTTTTTTTATTCGGTCATATGAATGTATGCTCAGGCGTTAAGTATGATTGACAGACGAGGAGGGAGAATGGAAAGCGTGAAAGATCGGGAGTCGGCGAACTGTGCCTGTGGCGATGTCTGTACACTGGCTTCGCGGCGTGTCTTCCGGGTGGAGGGAATGGATTGCGTCCATGAATCGGCCCCGATCCTGTCCGCGCTATCCGCCCTTGCGGGAGTGGGCCGGGCTGTTCCCTCCTATGCCGATTCCACACTGACGGTCGAGTTCGACCCCCACGCCGTGACGGCCGAGCGCATCGCGCAGGCGATCTCCGAAGCGGGATTCAAGGCTCGCATCGACGACCGCACGGCGGAGGCGCTGTCTTTCTGGGAGCGGCACGGGCGACTTGTGGCCACGACTGTCTCCGGGGGGACGCTCGCGGCCGGGCTGATCCTTCAATTCCTTGACGTTCAGATTCCCGCCGCCAGGACGCTCCTGCTCCTGGCGACGGTTGCCGGCGGCTGGTACGTCGTTCGCCGCGCCTGGCAGGCCCTTCGCCACCGTCAGATGGAAATGAACACGCTCATGGCCACCGCCGCCGTCGGCGCCCTCTTCATCGGAGAGTGGGCGGAGGCCGCTTCGGCGATGTTCCTATTCTCCCTCGCGCAACTCCTTGAGGCCCGCAGCATGGACCGGGCCCGCAACGCCATCCGGCGTCTCCTTGATCTCGCCCCGAAGGAGGCCACCGTCCGCAGGGAGGATGGGGAAACCCGACTGCCCGTCGACATGATCATGGTCGGTGACGTTGTCGTCCTGCGTCCCGGAGAACGGGTCCCGGTGGATGGAATTGTTCTGGGAGGGACATCCGCCGTAAACCAGGCGCCGATCACGGGAGAATCGGTACCGGTGGCGAAGACGCCCGGTTCCCGTGTGCTTGCGGGGAGTCTGAACGGTCGCGGCATGCTGGAGGTCCGTGCGGAAAAGCCCGCCTCGAACAGTTCGCTCGCCCGGATCATCCATCTCGTCGAGAACGCCCAGGCGCAGCGCGCCAGGAGCCAGACGTTCATCGATGGCTTCGCCCGCTACTACACGCCCGCGATGATCGCCTTCGCCTTCACGCTCGTCGTCGCTCCGCCGCTCCTGTTCGGGCAACCGTTTTCCACCTGGCTCTATCGGGGACTCGTGGTTCTTGTGATCGCCTGCCCGTGCGCGCTCGTGATCTCGACGCCCGTATCCGTCGTCTGCGGCCTCACGCGGGCGGCCCGTGAAGGGGTCCTTTTCAAGGGCGGGGTATATCTCGAAGACCTGGGGCGGGTACGCACTTTCTTTTTCGACAAGACGGGAACCCTGACCAAGGGAAAGCCGGAGGTCGTCCACGTCCAATCCTTTTGCGACCTTCCCGAGAGCGAGCTCCTGCGCCTGGCCGCGGCCCTCGAATCCCGCTCGGAACATCCGCTGGCCGGCGCCATCCTGGAAGCCGCCGGAAGGACCGGGGCCTCCGAACCGCTGCCCGCGCCGACGTTCGTTCAGGCCGTCCCGGGGATGGGTATCCGCGGGACGGTGAACGGGGGAATCTACCTCGTCGGCAATCCGACGTTGTTCGATAACGGATCGGCGTTGAGCGGACCACAGCGGGGGACCGTGGAGGAGTGGGAGCGCAAGGGGGCAACGGTCGTACTGATCGGGATCGAGAAGATGCCGCTCGGAATGGTCGCCATACGGGACACGGTCCGAGAGGAGGCCAATGCCGGGCTCGTCGAGTTGCGCGCCTTGGGGGCGGGCGAACTGACGATGTTGACCGGAGACAACCCGGAGACGGGAAAGGCGATCGCGTCGCAGCTTTCCATCGACACCGTCCATGCAGGGCTTCTCCCGGAGCATAAGATCGCGATCGTTCGGGAGGCCGTGGAGAAAGGGAAGAAGGTCGCCATGGTGGGCGACGGGATCAACGACGCCCCGGCCCTGGCGCAGGCCACTGTTGGGGTGGTCATGGGGGCGGCCGGGACCGACGTGGCGATGGAAGCGGGGGACGTCGTCCTCATGGGGGACGACCTCCGGAAGATTCCCTTCGCCGTCCGCCTGGGGCGCAGGGTGCTCGGGATCATCCGGTTCAACATCGTCTTCTCCCTGGTGACCAAGGCGCTGTTTCTGGTGCTCGCTACCTTGGGGATGGCCACCCTCTGGATGGGCGTCGTCGCGGACATGGGGGCGTCCCTGTTCGTGATCGGCAACAGCATGCGGCTTCTTTGGGGGTCGAACGCAACCAAAGACCGAATCAATAACACGATAGAGGAGGGTTCTCCCGCGTGAAAGCCGCCGTCGTCAATCCCAACTGCTGCCGCGAGGCTTCCGAGGCCGTGCCGGAGGGGCTTCCGAAACTGGTCTTGGTGGGCAGTCCGAACGTCGGGAAAAGCCTCCTGTTCAACCGTCTGACCGGCTCGTACGTCTCGGTCTCCAACTACCCTGGGACCACTGTCGAGGTCAGCCGGGGGAAAGCCCGGTGGGACGGACGGGAATTCGAGGCCATCGACACCCCGGGGATGTACTCGCTTCGCCCCCTGACGGAAGAGGAACGGGTAACCCGCTCGATCCTCCTCCGGGAAAAGGCCGAGGTCGTCCTGCACGTGGTTGACGCCAAGAACCTGGCCCGAATGCTCCCCTTGACGCTGCAGCTTATCGAGGGAGATCTACCGGTTGTGCTCGTCCTCAACATGATCGACGAGTCGGACCGGCTGGGGGTGCACATCGACAACGGGAGGCTTGGATCCTTGCTCGGCGTTACCGTGGCGGTCACCTCGTCCGTGACAGGGGCAGGTATCCCGGAACTTCGCGAGATCATCGTTCGTCCGAGAGTGTCCGCCGGACGGAAGGTAACTTACCCGGAGAGCATCGAGGAAGCCGTCGCGGCGATGGAGCCGCTCTTTCCGAACGATTCCGCCCTGGGAAGACGGGCCATGGCGCTCCTGCTCCTCCAGGGGGACGCGGAAGCCTTGGAGATAATCCGGGAAGCCCGCGCGGAGGATTGTGCTGGGATCGAGCGGATTGTGGAGCGAACCCGGGAAAAGATCCGTCAGAGGGCCGATTATGCTCTGGCTCTGACAAGGCAGGAGGAGGCGAACCGGATCGCGGAGGAGGTGTTCCGGGCGGACAAGAAAAGAGAGGCCACTTTCGGGGAACGACTGAGCCGCTGGATGATGCATCCCGTTTACGGGATCCCCATCCTTCTCCTTTCCCTATACGCCTTGTACGAGTTCGTCGGCGTCTTCGGGGCGCAGACCATGGTCGACTTCCTGGAGAACACCGTCTTCCGGGAGCACGTAAACCCCTTCGTCGTGAAATGGGTGGGCGCCGCGATACCTTGGGCTGTGGCCAGGGATCTATTCGTCGGCCAATACGGGATCATCACGCTCGGGGTCCGCTATGCGGTGGCGATCATCCTCCCGATTGTGGCGACCTTTTTTGTCGCCTTCTCCATCATCGAAGACACCGGATATCTCCCCCGCCTTGCCATGCTCATCGACCGGCTGTTCAAGAAGATCGGCCTGAACGGCCGGGCGGTCATCCCGATGGTGCTCGGGTTCGGCTGCGACACGATGGCCACGATGGTCACCCGGACGCTGGAGACCAAGCGCGAACGCGTGCTGGCCACCCTCCTGCTCTCGCTGGCCATCCCCTGCTCGGCCCAGCTCGGGGTGATCCTGGCTCTACTGGTGGGGAATCCCAAAGCGCTCTGGATCTGGGTCCTCGTCATGACGCTCAACTTCCTCCTTGTGGGGTTCCTCGCGGCAAAGGTGATGCCGGGGCAGAAGCCGATCTTCTACATGGAAGTTCCTCCCTTGCGACTGCCGCGACTCAAGAACGTGGTAACCAAGACGTACACGCGGGTGGAGTGGTACTTCAAGGAGATCCTGCCGCTGTTCATATACGCCAGCGTCTTCATCTGGCTGGGGCAGCTTACGGGATTGTTCGACCGGGTCGTCCGCGCCCGCGGCCCGGTCCAGGATCCCGAAGTAGTCAAGGCACGTGCGGCACAGGATCAACCGCGTCCCCTTTTTCTCCAGGGCCCGAAGGCTTTCCACGATTGCAGACCCTTCGCAGGCCAGCTTGACGCCATCGGTGTAGAAGAGGATGGTTGCCGGAGAGTGTTCCGAATCCGCGAGTATCCCGAAGAAGTTCACGGCCAGGATCCGCTGAAGATCGTCTGGGGCTTCCCCCAAGCCGTTGCGCGTAACGAGACAGACAGTGCCTTTTTCCATGTGGATGTTCCTCCCGGCTCTTTGCCGGGGCGGATCCGGGGGCGGACCCGCCCCGACGCGCAGCAGTTGTTTTACAATTCCCTGAATCGGATCGTATACCCGAGGTTGAAGCCGTACAGGTCCTCGTTCAGTGACTTGCCGTCCGCTTCTGCATAGGGGTACATGAAGTAGTTGAGTGGCTCCCCGGCCTGCGGCGGGTTGAGAACCAGGTCCCGCCCGGTCCCGACGGCAACCCGGTTCTCGTCCACGGCCCCGAAGTAATATTCCCGCAGGGGCTTGGCCTGCTCCAGGGAGAATTTTTTTTCAAGGATCGCCTTCCGGACGTCGGCGGGGTCCACCACGACCCACCCGTACCCGGGGGAATACCATTCCGCCCAGCAGT
>JAJZRM010000172.1 GCA_021802685.1 Deltaproteobacteria bacterium
CAGGATCAGGACGGGGAACTCTCCGTCTTTAAGCCGGGCCTTCCCCCCCGCCACGGTGTGGTCCAAGGTCACATCGTAACCTTACTTCGTCAGAACGCGGGACAAGACCCTCGCCAGGTTCCGGTCGTCTTCCACGATCTGGATTCCCCGGTTCATGGGCGGGCCTCCGGGGGCGATCCTTCCGGAAGGAATATCCGGAACGTGGTCCCCCGGCCGACTTCGCTCTCCACGGAGATCTGGCCTTGATGTTCCTGGACAATGCCGTAACTGATCGCGAGGCCGAACCCCGTCCCTTCCTCCTTGGTTGTGAAGAACGGCTGGAAGATCTTCTCGATGTTTTCTTTCGGAATGCCCGTACCCGTGTCCGCCACGGTGATCTCCACCCCTTTCAGGACGTCCGTGCTCCGATTCCCGGTGGATACTTCAAGATCGCCGCCGTTCGGCATCGCCTGGATCGCGTTCAGGATGACGTTCAGCAGAACCTGCCGAATCTGCCCGGAATTGACGTGGATGAGGGGCAGTTCGCGCGCAAGCCGCTTTTTCAGGTTCACCGATTTCGCCGAAGGCTGGAACTCCATGATCTTGAAAAGGTCTTCCAGGACCTGGTTGACGTCGACGCGCTCCTTGACGAATTTCGCGGACCGCGAGAACCCCAGCAGGCTGCGGGAGACCTTGATCGCCTGGTTCGCCTCGGCCTCCAGGACGTTCAGGTCCTTCAGCAGCGAGGGATTGTCCTTCGCGTCCTCCTTGATGAGCTGCGTCATGTTCAGGATCACGCTCAACGGGGTGTTGATCTCGTGGGAGATCCCGGACGAAAGCGTTCCCAGGGCCGCCATCGTCTCCGCCCGCACCATCTGCTCCTGGGTATGCTTCAGCTCCCGGTTGGCGTTCTCCAGGGTTTGTTCGGCTTCCCGCATTCGACGCATCTGGTCCTTGATCGAACCGGCCATTTCGTTGAAGGAGGACGCCAGTTCGCCGAACTCGTCCTTCAACCCCTCCACCCTGTGGTCGAGGTTCCCCGACTTCAGGGACCGGGTCGCTTCCAGGAGCCTGTTGACGGATTTCGTGAAACCGCCGACGAAGACGGCAGCCAGCCCGAGGGACAACAAGGGGCCGACGGCGAGCAGGACGTACAGAAAGTTCCTCGATTCCCCGATGTCCCGCAATGCCTGCTTGGTCTTCGCTTTCAGCTTGTCATTGGTAAGGGCGACCATGTCGCTGACTTTTTCGATCAACACCTCTCCGTTCCGCAAGGCGTTGTTCTCCTCCTCCGCCAGCCGGGAGGTATCCGCGCGGGTGGTCAGCACGCGGTCCAGGGAATCCTTGTATTGGTGAATGCTGCCCCGGATGTCGTCGATGCCGCTCTGCACGGCCGCCGCGTGGTGGCAGCCGAAACAGACGTCGATCACGTTCTGCATGTATCGGATATCCAGAACCATGATGTCGAGCGACCGCGAAAAACGGGAGTTTTTCAGGGCGAGATCGGCCTGGACCCGCTTGATCTGAATAAGAAAGTGTTCCCGGAGGATTTCTACCTGGTGCAGCTGGATGAGATCGTTCAGTTTTTCCGTATCGGCCTGGATCGAGTAGACGATATACAGGCCCATGAAGAGGAAAAGGATCGAATATACGGAAAGTCCAAGAACGATCTTTTTTTTCATGGCTTATGCATGATGCTTGTCTATCCCGTGCAACATGTACAATGAATGGTCCAATGTTTTTACGATTTCGCTCATGTACTCTTCCACCGCCTTGACGCTTCCCGGGAGCGTGTACACCATGGTTCTTCCCATGGTGCCCGCAACGCTCCTGCTCAGCAATGCCTTGGGATTATCCATTCCGAATTTCACGCGGATCAGTTCCATGATTCCCGGGAGTTGCTTCTCCAGCATGCCGGAAACCGTTTCCACCGTGATATCCCTATCCCCGATTCCGGTTCCTCCGGTGGTGAAAATGAAATCCGTTTCGCCGTCCGCATGTTCTCCCAGTAACCGGCGCAATGCGTCCGCGTCATCGGGAATGACGGTCAGGCGAATTTCGTATTTCCGATTTCCCCCGGAGAAATGGGAACTCATAATCTCTTTGATTTTCGGGCCGCTTCGATCTTCATATACGCCTTCGCTGGCCCTGTCGCTCAGCGTGATGACGGAAACGCGGAATACTTTCGGGATGTACAGGATTTCGTGATCCGGCTTGATCGTGCCGGTTTTACGCACGCGGCAGAATATCCCTTCCTTCGGCATCACGCAGTTGCCGACCTCCTTGAAGATGGCACAGGCGGTCCCATGGCAATCCTTCCCGATCTGCGTGAGTTCCAGCTCCGCGCCGCCGATCCGGAAGCGGTCGAAAATATCGCACTTGAGAAGTTCGATCCCTTGCGTCGTGACGTTTTCCGCGAATTCTCCGAAGCCGATGGTTCTTTTCGCTTCCCTTGAAAATTTTTCGATGCTTTCCATCGCGAGCAAACTCACCTGCCGGTGCCATTTCCCGGCATGCGCATCGTTCATCACGCCGGTTTCCGTGAGCGAGATCTCCTCCACGGGATGTTTCACGGTCCCCTTTTTCTCCGATATGTTCACGGAAAGAACCTTTGCCACGCACATGACCTACCCGCCGATCAAACTGAATTTATTCAGAAAACTCCTGGTGCCGCATTCGGGTTTTGCCTCGATCGCCATCCGGAACGCCTTTTCCGCTCCAAGCGATCTCACATTGAACGATAGATCGCTGAACAGGCAAGGGCGCAGTTTCCCATCGCTCGACAGCCTCAATTTGTTGCACACCTTGCAATCGCCTCCCGTTCCTCCCTCCACGACGGCATACTCGCCGGTTTCCAGGTTCATCTCATGGATGAAACGCACCGTGAACTTCCTGCTTTCACAAAAGGCTTTCACCTGGACCGCATCCGGTTCCTCGGAGGATCCTTTTACGACACAGTTGATTTTTATGGGAAGTAAACCGGCCTCTTCCGCGGCATCGATCCCTTGCATGACTTTATGCAAATCGCCGCCTCGGGTAATATATTCATACTTTTCAGGATCGATCGTATCGAGACTGACATTTACCCTTTTTAGTCCTGAATCTTTTAACTCCCTCGCATATTCTTTTAATAATATGCCATTTGTTGTAAGGGAAAGATCTTTTATACCCTCAATTCTTGACAGCAATTTAACCAGGTAAGCGATATTTCTTCTGGTAAGAGGATCTCCACCCGTAATACGTATTTTATCCACTCCGTATTTTGCGGCAATTCTTGCAATATAAAATATTTCTTCGTAAGAAAGGATGTCCTCATGCCGCAAAAACTCGATCCCGCCTTCCGGAACACAAAACCTGCACCGCAGGTTGCATCGGTCGGTGACGGATATTCTCAGGTAATTGATACTCCGGTTGTATCGGTCGCGCATCCCACGAACCCCCGTTGCAGGCGTGTGGTAAACCAGGACGGCGAATTCCGCTTGAAAACCAGTTACGTAAGATCAAACGTAACTAAACAATTTTTCGGGAGAATATCACTCGGTTCCACGGATGTCAACGAGATGGGATTCGTTACTCTTCCAACATTTCCAGGTCGTCGCGCAGAAGGTGCACCGGGACTTCTTCCCCGGCGGTAAACACGGTCTTCTCCTTGGGGAGTACCGCGATGCCGTTCGCCTGGACCATGGTGCGCAGGATGCCGGTGTTCTGGTCGCCCGCGGAGGTTGCCCAATAGACGCCGTTTTCCACTTCGATCCGTACCCGCAGGAAGTTCACCTTGCCCGGTTTCTTCCGGACCTCCCGGCGCAGCATCGCCTTCACGTACGGCTTGATCACCCGGCGGCGGCCCATCATCCGGAGGAGCGCAGGCTTGACCAGCTCCTCGAAGGTGATCATGGTCGACACCGGGTTGCCCGGGAGGGAAAAGACCGGTTTCTCCTCCTTCAGCCCGAAGGCGAAGGGGCCTCCCGGCTTGATGTCCACCCTCCAGAAAAGCTGCTGCACCCCGAGCTCCGCAAGGCAATCGCGCACCAGGTCGCGGTCTCCGGCCGATACCCCGGCGGAGGTGATCAGGACATCGGCCTTCAGCCCTTCGGCCATCTTCTCCAAGTGGCTTTCCAGGTTGTCGCGGGCGATGCCGAGGACCACCGGTTCCGCCCCGATCTCCCGGAGGGCCGCCGCCAGCGACAACGCATTGCTGTTGACGACCTTGCCGTCCTCCGGCGGTTCCCCCGGATCGATCAGCTCGTCGCCGGTGGAGAGGACCGCGACCCGCGCACGGTGGTGGACGGGCACGTACATCTTGCCGAAGGAAGCCAGCATGCTGATTTCCGGCGGACGAAGGACCGTTCCGGCGGGGATGACCTTGTCGCCGCGCCGAACATCCTCCCCCCGGAACCGGACGTGCTGCCGGACAACGACGCTCTCGCGGAGCAGGATCGCGCCGGCGCGCTCTTCGGTTTCCTCGATCGGAACCACCGCATCGCACCCGGACGGAACGGGGGCCCCGGTCATGATCCGGACGGCGCAGCCCGGCGCGACGGCGGGGACCGCGGTTCCTCCGGCCGGGACATACCCGGCGACACGCAAAGTACCCCCCGCCCGGCAGTCGGCCGCCCGCACCGCGAATCCGTCCATGGCCGAATTGTCGTAGAAAGGCATGTCCCACGGAGCCGCCACGTCTTCGGCGACGACCCGGCCGAGGGCGGTCAGGAGCTCGACCCGCTCCGCTCCGAGCGTCGGAACGCTTCCGAGAATCGTCCGTCTCGCATCTTCAAAGCTGGGCATGACCGTCAGTATAGGAAGTTACGATCTCAATAGGAAGGAACGATCTTTCCCGCCTCCAGGAATATCGTTTCCCCGTTCAGGCGCTTCGGGAGATCCGGATCGTGCGAGACCATGACGACCGTGGTTCCCCGCTCGGGAAGCGACGCAATGACGCTTTCGAGCAATCCGGAAGTCTCGCGATCGATGTTGGCGAGCGGTTCGTCCAGCAGGAGAACTTCGGGCGAAAGCGCGAGGGCCCGGGCCATGGCCACCCTTTGCGCCTCGCCCCCGGACAGTTCCCGCGCGTTCCTGCCTTGGAACCCCCCGAGGGCGACGGCGTCCAGCGCCTTCCCGACGATCCGCCGCCGCTCTTCCCCCCGGATCCCCCTCGCCGCCAATCCGAAAGCCACGTTGTCATGGACCGTCCCCCCGAAGAGGTATGGGGACTGGTGAAGCAGGGTGACTTTCCTTCGCCGCCGCTCGACGGAGCCGTTATTCCAGTCGATCCGCTCCCCGGCATAATAGATCTCCCCGGAGGTCGGGGGGGATAGGAGCGCGAGGATGTTCAACAGGGTGCTTTTCCCCGCGCCGTTCGCGCCGGTCAGGGTGTAGAGGCGCCCTTCGCCGATCGTGAGACAATCGATGTCGAGAGCGGTTTTCGCGCCGAAGCGACGCCGTACCGAATGCAGCCTGTACAATTCCCGCAATCGCCTACCTCTGCTGGAGGAAATGGAGGAACAGGTTGACGAGCAGCGCAACCGAAAGCAGCACGATCCCCAAAGCCATCCCGAACGCGAACTCCCCCTTGCTCGTCTCCAGGGCGATGGCCGTCGTCATCGTCCGCGTGTATCCCCGGATATTTCCGCCGAGCATCATCGCCACGCCGACCTCGGAAATGACCCGGCCGAAACCGGCGATCACCGCGGCGAGGATGCCGAACCGGATTTCTCCGATCAACGCGCACACTGCCCGCATTCGTCCGGCTCCCAGCGTGAGCGCGGTCGGAAGGATCCTGGGGTCGGCTCCCCGGACGGCCGCCAGGGCGTAATTCGCGACGATCGGAGCGGCGAGCAGGGTCCCGCCGATCACGATCGCCGTCGGGGTGAAGAGGAGCCCCAGGACTCCCAGCGGCCCCTGGCGGCTCAGAAACCCGTAGACCAGGAGCCCCACCACCACGGTGGGCAACGCCATGAGGGTATTGAGGACCGTGATGGCGAACCGCTTCAGCGGAAATTCGGCGAGTCCCATGGTCAATCCCAGGGGGACGCCGAAGAAGGCGGCGAAGACGGTCGCCCCGGCGGACACGGAGAGGGAGGTGCCGACCGCGTCGACGACGTCCGGGGAAAGATCCCCGATCATCCACAGGGCGGCGGCGAAAGAGGAAAAGAGAAAGTCCAAGAGAAGGCGCCGCCCCCGCTTTCAGTCGTCGACGCCGAGAATCACGTTGGACGCTTTGACGAGGGCGCAGATGGAGTCGCCCCGCGCCACCGAGAGTCTCTTCGCGCTTCCCTCGGTGATGACGGACGTGAGGACGGTCCCTCCCCGCAGCGTCACGGCGACCTCCGCGTTCACGGGGCCATGGACGATCCGCTCCGCCGTGCCGCACAGAACGTTGCGCGCGCTGATCTTCGCGTCCTCCACGTCTTTGGCGAAGATCATGAGGTGGCGATTGGTCCATGTTAGCTGGCCGCCGCGGGTCACGACCCCGAGCCGTGCGGCGTCACCGTCGAGCGCTAGG
>JAJZRM010000173.1 GCA_021802685.1 Deltaproteobacteria bacterium
GACTCCACCTGCACGATCCTGTCCGGGCAGTTCGCGATGATCCTGGTCATCGGCCACACGGAGATCGCATCCGTGTCCGGGATCGATCCCGCATTCGACCCGGTGCGGAAGAAGATGGGGCTGACGATCTCCCTGCACGCGCTGAACGACGAGGAAGTCTCCCGGGAGAAGGGGTTCACCGGCCGGCCGCACGTCCTTTCCGTGTACGGCGCCGACCGCCCGGGGATCGTCTACTCGGTGGCGCGCGTGCTGGCCAGCCACGACGTGAACGTCACCGACCTGAACACCCAGGTCGTGGGCGCCAAGGACCGGCCGGTGTACGTGATGGTCCTCGAGGTGGACATCCCCGAATCGTTGGACCTCAAGGAGCTGGACCGGGAGTTCGACAAGATCCGGAAAGACCTCTCCATCTCGATCTCCATGCGCCCCATCGAATCGGTGGAGTTATAGTGCTCCGTTTCGCGACGGTACACTAATCGGGATTCCCATGGCCGTTCTGCCCATCCGGGTGTTTCCCGACCCCGTCCTGAAGGAGAAGGCCGCTCCCGTCGAGGGGGTGACGCCGGAAGTGTCCGCGTTCATCGACGATCTTCTCGAGACGATGCGGAACTCGCCCGGAGGGGTGGGGATCGCCGCTCCGCAGGTCGGGATTTCCCGACGGATCATCATCGTCGATGTCTCCGCGCACCGTCGCGGCGGCCAGGAACCGAACCACGGACTGCTGGTCCTGGCGAACCCGGAGGTCCTGGCGATGGGCGGGAAGCAGGTCGTGCGCGAAGGGTGCATGAGCGTTCCCGACTACACCGCGAACGTTCAGCGCGCGCAGTGGGTGCTGGTGGATGCGCTGGGGCGGGACGGGGAACGGGTGATCGTCGAGTCGATCGGTTTCGAGGCGGTGGCGATCCAGCACGAGATGGACCATCTCGACGGGATCCTTTTCCTCGACCGCGTCGTATCCATCAAGAACGACCTGTTCCGAAGGAAAAAGTACCGGTAGGATCCGCCTCAATTCCGATCCGTGGAGGATGCGGCGGCGCCCATGGCTGCCTGCCGTTCGTCGTGTGCGGAACCGGAGACGGCCTCCGGGACCGGAATGGGCGTCTGCCTCCGCTTCAGGTAGCCGCGAACGGATTCGAGAATGCGTTTCGAGGCTTTTTCCATCGTCGCTTCGGTGACCGAAAGGACCGGAGTGGCGGTTTGCCGGACCCCTTCCCGCGATATTTCCACATGGAAAGCGCTGCCGTCCCCGTCATGGGCTATCTGGATCATCTTCTCGATTTCCGCCGCCTTCGAGGCGCCGGCGCCGGATATCAGCATGACGAAAGCCGTGGCGACGAGGAAAGGGCAAGTCCGTTGATCCCGTCGAGAGGGATGCCGATCCATCTCCGGTCTCCTTTCCCGGGGTTCGAGGCGGTTTCTTTGATGGATTTCACTGCAAAAGTAGAGCCATGCCGTTCATGACGAAGACGCCCGTAGAATCGATTCGTTGCGGATCGGCCGCTTTCCATGGCGATGGCGAATTCGTAATTCCGGCGGCGGAGGATCACTCTTTTGTTCTCCGGCTCATAACCGGCCTCGTGTGTAGTATCTTATGGAAAATGTCTCGGCCGATTTTCGTCGTCATATGTCTTGCGGGGTCGCTCCTGCTCGCATCGTGTTCGGGCGGACACCGGGCGGTGATGCCGGATGGATCGCCACCGGAAGTCCATACCCTGCCCGCATCGTCGATTTTTACCGACAGGGCCGTTCTGCACGGAACCGCGAGCCCGCATGAATCGTCCGCGAAGGTTTGGTTCGAGTTCGGAACCGATCCCGATATGTCCGGATGGACCGCCACTCCCTTCCGGGAAATGAGATCCTCCGCGGCGTCCCGTTCTTTCAGGGCGTCGGTCAGCGGTTTGAAACCGTACACGAGGTATTACTACCGGGCGGCGGCGGGCAACGAACACGGGACACGCCGGGGGGACATCCGGTATTTCCCGACGGGGGATTGTTATGTGGCTGTCGGGGACAGCATCACCGGCGGTTTCAATGGAGGCTACGGGCCGTTACTGGCGGACCTCCTTACGAATTCCAAAGGGTATCCGCACACGGTCAAGAACTTGGGCGTGTCCGGGGCCACCTCCGCCAACGGTCCCAGAGTGGTGTCGTTCGCGTTGTCGGAATTTCCCTTCGCGAAATATTATCTCATTCAGTACGGGACGAACGACGCTTCCCTGTCCATCCGCATGCCGAGCGGCAAGGGACTGAGGCCGGGGGATCCGGGGTACGCCTTCTCCTACAAGGACAATCTTCAGCGGGTTGTAACGATGCTGCTCGCCTCGGGGAAAATCCCTTGCCTGGCGAAAGTCCCCCATGCCGCGAATCCCGCCGTCGACGATTCGCGCATCCGGGAATACAACGCGGTGATCGATGAACTCGTCGCCGCGAACGGCATCGCGGTCATCCCGCCGGACTTCTTCACGCATTTCCGGAAGCACCCGGGCGAGCTCGCCGACGGGGTCCACCCGAACATGGCCGGTTACAAATCCATGGCGAACCTTTGGCATGCGGCCTTGAGCAGATGAGGGAACGCCCGCCGATCACGCCGCGCGATGAAAAAGGGGTTACGGCCGCAGACCGCAACCCCAAAGATATTCTATGGTGGCCCCTCCCAGAATTGAACTGGGGACACGAGGATTTTCAGTCCTCTGCTCTACCATCTGAGCTAAAGGGCCACCTGAAGGAACTGTGAATTATATCGGCGGATTCCCCGGGGTGTCAAGCGCGGGCGGGGGCGGGTCCGCCGGCCGGGATGCGTCCTCCGCCGGAGCCTGCGTCCGCGGTTCTTTCCCGGGATCGGAGAGCGGGACATCGGTCCGGATGACGAGGGTCTTGCACACCTTGTCGTGGAGCCCCTGCTTTCGCGCGTCGAAGGCCGCCCACAGGTACCCGATGTTGAACGTCAGGTCGCAAAGGAAATATCCCAGCCACCGCAGGAACGCTTTCCTGTAATCGAGGGGTGTGCCGTCTTCGTTGATCACCTTGATCTTCAGGGCCATCTTGCCGAACGTCTGGCCGCAGGAGCCGTGCAGGTAGACGTAGTAGAAGATGGGGAATCCGAGGAAGAACATGCCTCGCAGCACGTTGGAAGGGGTGAATCCGTCGCCCGTGTCGCCCTCGCCGATGCCGCTGCCGGCCCACCACCCCGCGTCGGAGCCCAGCCGGTCCGCCAGGTAGATCAGGTTGAACGTCGCGATGATCAGCACCAGGTCGACGACCCGGGCCGCGGCGCGCACCCAGAACCCCGCGTAGGGCAAATGCCCCGTGTTCCGTTCCATGTCGCCTATGGTGACTCCTTTTCGAAATGGTACATCACCATGGCAAGGACTGCGAGCGCCGCCGTTTCCACGCGCAGGATCCGGTTTCCCAGCCCCGCGCACCGGCATCCCGCCGCAACGGCCTCCCGCACCTCGTCCGGAGAGAAGCCGCCCTCCGGCCCCACGACGAGAGCGACGCTCGAAACCCCGGACATCCCGGAGAAGACGTTCTTCAGGGTAAAGGTCCGTTCCCCCTCGTAGAAGACCACCCGGCCGTCGTGCCTCGCGGCTTGGAGCAGCGCCTCGTTGAACGGGACGATCCCGGACACTTCGGGAACGCGGCCGGAGCCGCACTGCTTCGCCGCCGCCAGGGCCACCCGCTCCCATCGAAGGAGCCGTTTTTTCGCATCCGACGGGTCGACGCGGGGGATCGTCCGGGAGGACCGGAACGGGATGACCCGCGAGACGCCCAGCTCCGTCGCCTTTTCGAGGATGAAATCCATCTTGTCGGCTTTCGGAAGCCCCACGGCCAGGGTGACGGCGACCGGGGGAGGGGGCTCCGGCGCGAACGTCTCGAGGACCTCCGCCCGCAAGGATCGCGAAGTGGCCTCGAGGATGCGCATGCGGTACCTGGTGCCCTCCTCGTCGAAGGCGTGGAAGCTGTCCCCCACGGAGAGGCGCAGGGACCGGAGCATGTGTCCGGCCTCGGTGCCGGACAGGACGGCGGTGTCTCCCGAGATGTTGTTCCTGCGAACGAGGAAGGTGGGCATTCCTGACCGCCGCGCGGTTAATTCCTCCGCCGGAGAAGCAGCGCGGCCCACTGGCCGTCGGTGGCTTCCTCGGCGAGGGATGCGCCGTGTTTCACGTATTCTTCGACAACCCAGCCGCTTTTCTCCTTCAGGATCCCCGAGAGGACGAGCCGCCCTTCCGGGGCGCACAGGGCAAGGATCTGCGCGGCCAGATCGACAAGGATCTCCGCGATCAGGTTGGCGAGCACCAGGTCGAATTCCCCCCCGATCGCGGACAAGGTCGTGCCTTCCGAGCGGAAGACGCCGGATACGCCGTTCAGCCCGGCGTTTTTCCCCGCAACTTCCACCGCCACCGGGTCGGTGTCGATCCCGAGGACCCGTTCCGCACCCAGGCGCGCCGCCGCGATCCCCAAAATCCCCGTTCCCGTGCCGATGTCGAGGACCGTGCGGGGGAAAGGGCGCCGGTCGAAGAGGGTCTCCATGAATCGCAGGCACATCCGCGTGGTTTCGTGCGTCCCGGTCCCGAACGCCTGTCCGGGATCGACCGTCAGCACCAGGTCGTTCTCCGCGGGCGAATATTTTTCCCACGACGGCTTGATGACGAGCCTTCGGCCGATCTTTCGGGCGCGGAAATGCTCCTTCCATTTCTCCGCCCATCCCGTGTCGGTGATCTCGGCGGCGCTTTGGAACGACTCCGGACCCGGGCCGAACGTCTCCGCGAGCAACGGGAGGAAATCGAGGAAGCTCCTTTTCAGCGCCCAGAGGTCGGTGTCCCACGGGAAATAGGCGGTCAGCCGGGTGACGTCCGGCGGGGGGGGGATCGGGTCGGCCGGGTCGCCGGACGCGCCGAGCAGCTGCTCGTCGTAGGCCATCCCGAGCGAGCCGTGCGCCATGAGAAACTGGGTGACCGCGTCGATCGCCTCCCGGCGGACCTCCACGGTGAACGATTTCCAGCGGGTCATCCTGCTCCCTTCCATCATCCGCGATTGCCTGCACCGGGGCGGGAACGCGTCCCGCCCAATGGCGGTCCGCCGAGTATGCTAAAATACCACCTTGCGTCGCGCAGGACCTAAAGGAAATATGGATCCGGAACGAAAAACCCTATTAAGCGCCGCGGCCGGCCTCCGGCCGGAAGCCGTCCGGATGCTTCGGGACATCACCTCCTTCGCGGAGCTCTCCCTCCAGGAAACCCGCACCTCCAAGACGCTTTCCTCTTTCCTCGAGACGAGGGGATTCCGCGTCGAGCGGGGCGTGGCGGGGATGGAGACCGCCTTCCGCGCGGAGTACTCCTTCGGCAAGGGACGCCCGGCGGTGGCGTTCCTCTGCGAGATGGACGCGCTCCCGTCCCTTGGCCACGCGTGCGGGCACAACATCGTGGGGGTCGCGTCGGCGTGCGCGGCCGCCGCCCTGGCCGGGTTCGGGGAAGGCGTGTTCAGGTCGGGGAAAGTGGTTGCGCTCGGAACCCCCGCCGAGGAGACGGGGTACGGCAAGGCCCGGATGGTGGAGAAGAAGGCCTTCCGGGGGATCGACGCCGCGATGATGGTGCATCCGTCCTCCCGTCGGCACGTGGCGAAGGGATACCTCGCGCTGCACAAAATGCACATCACCTTTCATGGCCGCGCGGCCCACGCATCCGCGTACCCGGAGCACGGCATCAACGCCCTAGACGGTGTCCTCCTCCTTTTCCACGGCGTTTCCGCACTGCGGCAGCAGCTGCCCGACACGGTCCGCGTCCACGGGATCATCACGGAAGGGGGGCGGGCCCCCAACATCATCCCGGACCGGGCGAAGGCGTACTTTTACGTGCGGGGAGAAAACGAAGAGGAGCTGCGCGAGGCGGTTGCGCGCGTGAAGGCGTGCGCCGCCGGTGCGGCGACGGCCAGCCGTTGCCGCCTGTCGGTCGAGGACGGCCCGTACACCCTCTTCCCGATGAAAGTCAATCCCGTCCTCGCCGCGGCGTATCGCCGCGCGCTCGGGCTGCTGAACCTCAAGGAGAGCGGGGCGCCTCCGAACCGGAACCGCGGCTCTTCCGACATCGGGAACGTTTCCCAGGCCGTCCCCACCCTCCAGCCCAACGTGCCCATCACCACCGGCGAGCGCGTCGAGATCCACACCCGTCCCTTCGCGGAGGCGACGACGAAGGCGTCGGGGGTGGACGGTATGATGGAGGGGATCCGCGCGCTCGCGCTCACCGGGTACGAGCTGTTCTCCGACCCGGCGATGGTACGGGACGCGTGGAGGGCATTCAATCAGCAGAACCGGGACGTTCCTTAAAACTTCCGCAAAACAGGGACACTCATGTGGACCGCAGAACCGGGACGTTCCTTAGAACTCCGACATAACCGGGACAGACATTTCCCGAAACCTGTGGATGGAAACAGCAAGAGGAGGGTGGATGTCTGTCCCGCTATTGCGGGAGTTCTAAGGAACG
>JAJZRM010000174.1 GCA_021802685.1 Deltaproteobacteria bacterium
ATTGCCGAAATCCATACTAAGGTTTATAACACAATTTCCCGGCGCCGAATCCGGGCGCGCCTTGCAGGAGGACGCATGACCCAGCGCAACCCCTTCCCCACCGCCGACGTGATCATCGAGGTGAGGTACCGCATCGTCCTGGTTCGCCGCAAGAACCCCCCGGCGGGGTGGGCGATACCGGGCGGGTTCGTCGAAGCCGGGGAATCGGTGGAAACCGCCGCTGTGCGGGAAGCCCTGGAGGAAACGGGGCTCGCCGTGGAACTCACTCTGCTGCTCGGGGTGTATTCCGACCCGTCGCGCGACCCGCGGTTCCATACGATCTCGACGGTCTATATCGGGCGGGCGGAAGGAGTGCCGCTCGGAGGGGACGACGCAGCGGAGGCGCGCCTGTTCGGCGAAGAGGACCTTCCGTCGCCCATCGCCTTCGACCACGCGAAGATCCTCGCCGACTACTTCGCTTACAAGAAAACAGGGAAAAGACCGATGTGAACAGGCGGCCGTGCGGCCCCGCGGGGAGGATGCGTTTCCCCGCGGAGCCGCGCGCGAGTTACGACAGTGCCTTGACGGCCTGTTCGATCCGGTCGATCCCCTTCTCGATGTTCTTCATCGACATGGCGTAGGAAAGCCGCTGGCACGCGTCGTCGCCGAACGCCACGCCGGGAACCGACGCCACCTTGTGGTCCGAGAGCAGGTAATCCGCCAGGTCGGCGGATCCCCCGATCGCCTTCCCCGCCGGAGTCTTCTTTCCGTAGCACCCCGAGAAGTTCGGGAAGACGTAGAACGCCCCCTGCGGCAGCAGGCACGTGACTCCCGGCATCTTGTTGAGCCGGTCGACGATGTACCGGCGGCGCCGGTCGAATTCGGCGACCCAGTCCTTCATGAAGTCCTGCGGCCCGTTCAGCGCCTCGATGGACGCCTTGTCGCAGAACGACACGGGGTTGCTCGTGCTCTGGGACTGGATGTTGTTCATCGCCGCGACCAGCTCCTTGTCCGCCGCGACGTACCCGATGCGCCATCCGGTCATCGAGTGGGACTTGGAGAGCCCGTTCACCAGGATCGTCCGTTTCCGGACCTCCTCGCCCAGGGAGGCCACGGCCGTGAACCGGAAGCCGTCGTACACCAGTTTCTCGTAGATCTCGTCGGACAGGACCGTGATGTCCTTCTTCACGATCACGTGCGCCAGCGCCTCGAGATCCGCTTTCGCGTAGGCGGCTCCCGTGGGGTTGGACGGGCTGTTCAGCACGAGGAGCTTGGTCTTCGGCGTGACGGCCTTCTCGAGCTGGCCGGGGGTGATCTTGAACCCCGTGGACTGCTTCGCCTCGACGATCACCGGGGTGGCGTCCGCCAGGAGCGCGATGTCCGGGTAGGAAACCCAGTAGGGCGCGGGGATGATCACCTCGTCCCCTTCATCGAGGAAGGCCTGGGCGACGTTGTAGATCGAGTGTTTCGCCCCAAGGGAGACGATGATGTTTTCGCGCTTGTACTCCAGGCCGTTGTCCCGTTTCAACTTTGCGATGATCGCGTCCTTCAGCTCCGGGGACCCCGGAACCGGGGTGTACTTGGTATACCCGTCGTCCAGCGCCTTCTTCGCGACGGCCTTGATATTGTCGGGCGTATCGAAGTCCGGCTCCCCCGCGCCGAAGCCGACCACGTCGATCCCCTGCGCCTTCATCTGCTTGGCCTTGTTGGTGATCGCCAAGGTCATCGAAGGCTGGATCTTCCCTACCCTCTTGGAAAGCTTCATTTCCCCTTTGCTCCTTTCATCTTGTTGAATACCAGGTCCCGCACCACGGGTGGAACCAGATCGTCGATTTTACCTCCGAACATCGCGATCTCCTTCACGATGTTCGAACTGATGTAGGAATGCTGTTCGCCGGTCATCAACATGACGGTATCGATTTCGGGCGCCAGTTTCTTGTTCATGTGCGCCATCTGGAATTCATATTCGAAATCCGAGATGGCCCGCAACCCCCGCACCAGGACGCGCGCCTCCCGGCCTCTCGCATAGTCGACCAGGAGGCCGCGGAAGGAGTCGACCTCGACGTTTCCCCACCGGCGCGTAAGGCGCCGGAGCATCCTGACGCGTTCCGCGGGGGGAAACAAGACGTTTTTCCGTATGTTCAGTGCGACCGCGACGACCACCCGGGCGAACATCCGGGAGGACCGCTCGATGATGTCCAGGTGCCCGTTGGTCGGGGGATCGAACGAGCCGGGATATACGGCGATGATCCTCAATCGGGCCTCCTTCTGCCGTGGGAACTAGGCCGGGCTTTCCGGCCCGGAAGAAACCTCGTAGAACGTGACGCGCGTGTCGCCGTAGCGGCGCTCCGTCGCCGGGACCCAGCCGGCGGGAACCGTCTCCCCCGGGTCCCTTGCGGCGCCCTCCGCCACCACGACCGCGCCGGGCAGGAGCACGCCGGCCCGCGCGAGATCTTCCGCCGCCCGCCCCAACAAGCCCCTGCCGTAGGGCGGATCGAGGAAAACGAGGGAGAACCGCTCTCCCCGAACCGCCAGCTGCCGGAGCGCTTTCCGGTAGTCCATGGGCAGACAAGCCGCCTCCGCTCCCACGGAGGCGATGTTCGCCTTCAGGACCTCCGCCGCCCGCGGCGACGACTCCACAAGCACCGCATCCGAGGCGCCCCTGGAGAGCGCCTCGATCGCCATGGCGCCCGTCCCGGCGAAGAGATCCAGCACCTTCGCGCCCGCGACCCGTTCCCCCAGGATTCCGAACACCGCCTCCCGGACCCGGTCGCTCGTCGGTCGGACGGCGAGGCCCCGGGGGGCGCGCAGCGTCCGTCCCCGCCACTTTCCCGCGACGACCCTCAATTCCGGCCGGTCATTTCACTCCGGCTTGGAGCGCATCGGCGACGATCCTCGCCGTTCCCCCGGCGCGGAACGCCTGGAACAGCTGCTTCGCCTCCTCGTACGCCGCCTGCTCGATCTTTCCGGCGTATTCCCGGGGCACGGCGTCGATCTCGGCCTTGAACTGCTTGGTGGCGAACTTGAGGTCCTTGCCCGCCTCCTTCGCCCATTCGCGCATCTTCCGCATCAGTGCGGGGGGAAGTCCCTCGTGGGCGACGTTCTGCCACTGGGTGCCGACGTTTCCCTTCCGGATCCCGTACTCCGCGAACCTGCCGATGAGGTGCGGCGGCGTTCCCGTGATCCCGTGCTGGGCGATGGAGGCGCCGAAGCGGCCGTGGATCGCCTGGTAGATCTGCCCGGTCCGTTCGAGGTCGATGAAGATTTTTTCCCCCTCGAGGTAATTCCCGTGTTTGGAGCCGTTGTTTACGGCCAACAGGTCCGGAGAGATCCCGGAGGCGTGCAGGCGCTCCATCAGATCCACGGCCTCTTCCACGGTGGACAGGTGCGCCTCGGTCCCCGCCGACTTGATTTCCCCCACCTCGACCTCGAGTCCCAGGTTCCGCTCCGCGATCGGCTTCGACAGCTCCGCCGTGATCCGGGCGTTGTCGGGGATCTCGTTGAAGGAAGCGTCGATGGCGAAACTGGTGTAGCCGGCGGCGAGTTCTCCCGCGATCAAGGCGCGCGCGCCCTCGACCTCGCCTTCCGAGGCGTTCTTCACGGTGATGTGGTCGCCGTGGATCAGGAAGGGGGTCTGGAATCCCACCGCTTTCGCCGCTTTGAGGATCGTGTCGACGAAGATATCCGGCGTCATGCCGGTGTAGCCGCCCTTCAGGTCCCCCTCGCTCTTGGCCAGCTCGAACGCCACCATCGCGTCGAGATCCCGGGCGGCCCGCATGATCCCGGGAATCACCAGCGGGATGCGGATGTTGCAAGCCATCACGATGGTCTTGTGGGGTGCGAGTGTTTCGTATACGTCGTGGCCATTCACCGGGCAGGCCGGATTTCCCGGCGGGATCACCCGGCTCGCGTTCTCGGGAATGAATTTTTTCAAAGACTTATAGTCCATCCGCCAACCTCCGGGGTCGGTATGCCCCCCCATTATTGGGATTTCGGCCATTCCCGTCAAGGCGCGGCGGGAACGGCCGCCCGAGGGGGCCGTGGTACACTACTTCTCCATGATCTTACATCCGATGTTGCGCGTCGGCCGCATCCCGTACGCGAACCTCGTTCCCATCTTCCACGCCCTGCGGGAAACGGGCGTGCCGGAGAACACCGGATACGTGGAGGGACACCCCTGCGAATTGAACCGGATGATGCGCGGGGGGGAGCTGGATCTTTCCCCGTCCTCGTCGATCGAGTATGCCCAGCGGCCCGACCTCTATCTCCTGTGCCCCGGCGTCTCCGTCGCGAGCAGATCCCGGGTGATGAGCGTTCTCCTCCTGTCGAACGGGCCGCTCCGGGAAATCCCCCCCGATCCGATCGCGGTGACGGGAAACTCCGACACCTCCGTGGCGCTCCTGGAGATCCTGCTCGCGGAGTCGATGGGACGCCGGAATCCGCTCCTGCGGACGGAACTCTCCCCTCCGGAGGCGTTGCGCAGGTATCCCGCGTATCTCGCCATCGGGGACGAGGCGATCCGGGCGTCCGTCCGCCGCGAGGCGCCGTACATCACCGACCTGGGGGAATGGTGGAAACGGGAGACGGGGAAGCCGTTCGTCTTCGCCCTCTGGATCGCCGCCCGCGCCGCCTGGGAGGGGCCGCGAAGGGAGCCCCTTTCCCGGTTCGCCGAGGCGCTGATCGCGGCCAAACGGTCCGTCCAGTCGTCGATCCGCCGCCGGGAGTACCCATGGGGCGGCCCCGACCGGGTCCCCCCGGAATTCCTGGACGAGTACTGGCAGTGCCTCTCTTACGACCTCGAGGAGGAGGCCGAGGGGCTCGCCCTCTTCTTTCGGTTGGCGGAAAAGTACGGCCGGATCCCTTCCGCCCCCCCGCTCCGGTTCCTCGAAACCGTCCCGAACGAAGCCGTGATAAAATAGGAAAACCCACCAAGGAGGCCGGACGATGATCGACAAGGACATGAAGATCGAGGAGATTCTGCGGCGGTTTCCGCAGACGATCCCCGTCTTCCGGAGGTTCGGGATCGACTGCGTCCAGTGCCAGCTGTCCGAGTACGAAAACCTCGAACACGGGGCAAAGGTCCACGGGATCGACCTCCAGGCGCTGCTGTCGAGCCTGAACGACGCGTTGACGGTGAAGGGGTAGCGGGCGGTCTGATTCAGGGCGCGCGGTAATAGTCCGCGCGGGCATCCTCGGATTCCCATACCGTGACCCGGGCCACCCGGGCGGGCGAGGGAACCTTCCTTTCCATCTCTTCGAACAGGTGCCGGGCGAGGTTTTCCGACGAGGGGTTCGTCCCGTCGAAGGGAGGCACCTCGTTCAGGTACTTGTGGTCGAAGCGGGAAAGCGCCTCCGAGAGGAACGACTTGATCGCCCGGAAATCGAGCGCGATCCCCCGGGCGTCCAGCTCCTTGGACTCCACCGTGACCTCGACCCGCCAGTTGTGTCCGTGCAGCCGTTCGCAGTTCCCTTCGTATTCCCGCAAGCGGTGCGCCGCGGCGAACGTGGCCCGCACGGTGAGAGCGTACGTATCGTTCATCTCCCCTCCAGGGGCGACAGGATGATCCTGGATTTCGATGCGGCGCGGTCGTACCAGTTTCGCACCTCCTGGGCGATCTTCGCCTCCCGGAGCTCCTGCCGCACCTTTTCCTCGGTCAGCCCGGGCGCGGCGTCCCCCCGGCCCGCGCGGCGCTGGTATTCCTTGCGCACCTCCTCGTCCTTGATCTCGACGAACACGGCGACACGGCGGAGGAGGAAATCCCGGACGAGGAGCTTCCGTTCCACCCAATCCGCGACCCGCTTCGGCGGGATCCCCCCGCGGCAGGGCGAGCCGCACTTTGCCGTCCTGGAGGCGGCCTCCAGCACGGCGGCGGCGAGCGCGGCGTTGTCCACTTGCCCCAGCTCCAGTTTCCGCTGCTCCTGGAGGGCCAGGGTATCGGCGATCAACCGGTTCCTGGCTTCCTCGAGGGAAAGGTCTTCCCCGCCGCTTCCCGGCATCGCGGCGCACCGGCGCAGGCACTGTTCGAGGCGCACGTCGGACAGGAAAAGGACTTCCTTGTTGACGGTGGCCGCCGTGGACTCGAAGAGCTCGTAACCGTCCATGGCGCGCGCGCCTGGGATGCAGGAGCCCGACAGGAGGAGCAGGAGGAGGACGCGCCGGATCAAGAGGAGAGTTCGAAGGAGATGTCGAGTGCGGAAGCGGAGTGCGTGATCGCCCCCACGGCGATGGCCGCGACCCCCGTTCGGGCGTACTCCTCCACGTTCCCGAGGTGGATTCCTCCGGAGGCTTCGAGAAAGACCTCCCCGCCGAAGCGGGCGACCGCCTCGCGGACCATCGCGGGCGTCATGTTGTCCAGCAGGACCGCGTCGGCGCCCGCCGCCACCGCCGCTTCGACTTCCGCCAGATTTTCCGCCTCGACCTCGACCTTCACGAGGTGGTGCGCGGCGCCGCG
>JAJZRM010000175.1 GCA_021802685.1 Deltaproteobacteria bacterium
TTCTTTGCCAAAGTCTCTTCTCCTCTCTCCCGCCCGGAAGGTTTAAGCCCGGAACGGCATCCCCATGAGCTTCAGGAGCTCCAATCCTTCCTCGTCGGTCCTCGCCGTGGTCACGATGGTGATGTTCATCCCCCGGATCTTGTCGATCTTGTCGTAGTTGACCTCGGGGAAGATGATCTGCTCCTTCACTCCGAGAGTGTAGTTCCCCCGTCCGTCGAACCCCTTCGGGGAGATCCCCCGGAAATCGCGCACGCGGGGAAGGGCGATCGCCAGCAGCTTGTCGAGGAAGTAGTACATCCGGTCCTTGCGCAGGGTCACCATCACGCCGATGGGAACGCCCTCGCGCAGCTTGAAATTCGCGATGCTCTTCCGGGCCTTCGTGACCACGGCCTTCTGGCCCGTGATCACGCCGATCTCCTGCGCGGCCGAGTCGATCACCTTGATGTTCTCGATCGCGTCCCCGAGGCCCATGTTCACCACGACCTTTACGAGACGGGGCACCTGCATGATGTTGCGGTACCCGAACTTCTCCTTCAGCCGGGGAACGATTTCCTTCTTGTAGTGGTCCTGCAGTCTCGCCATTTCCGATCACCCCCATCCGCCGCGGTGGCGGAGGTTTCCGTTATTTCTTCTTCGTTTCCAGGACGTCGCCGCACCGCTTGCAGGCCCGGCTTCTCTTCCCGGTCCCGTCGACGGGATTCGCGATCCGGGTGGGCTTGTTGCACTTGTCGCACATGATCAGCACGTTGGAGAAGTCCATCGCCGCTTCCTTTTCCACGATGCCGCCCTGCGGGTGCGCCTTCCCCGGCTTGATGTGCCGCTTCACCATGTTGACCTTCTCGACGAAGAGCCGGCCCTTTTCCCTGTCGATCTTGAGGACCCGGCCCACCTTCCCCTTCTCCTTGCCGGCGATCACCTTGACGATGTCGTTCTTGCGGATGTGCACCTTTTTCCCCGCCTCCATGGCGCTCCCCCTGCTCACAGGACTTCCGGCGCCAGGGAGATGATCTTCATGAACTTCCTGGCGCGCAGCTCGCGGGCGACCGGGCCGAAGATCCGGGTCCCGACCGGTTCTCCCTGCGGATTGATCAGGACGGCGGAATTCTGGTCGAACCGCAGGTAGCTGCCGTCCGCCCGGCCGACCTCCTTGACGGTCCGGACGACCACGGCCTTGTAGACGTCGCCCTTCTTCACCTTCCCGTGGGGGATCGCTTCCTTCACGCTCACCACGATGATGTCGCCCACGGTGGCGTAACGGCGCCTGCTGCCGCCCAGGACCTTCAAACAGCAAAGACGCTTCGCGCCGGAATTGTCGGCGGCGTCGAGCATGGTCTGCATCTGGATCATGGCGTTTCCACTCCGCTACGGGGATTTGCCGATTACCGTACGACGGGCCGGTCGATCAGCTGGTTGACGCGCCACCGCTTGTCCTTGCTGATCGGACGCGATTCGATGATCTCCACGCGATCGCCGATCTGGTACTCGTTCCTCTCGTCGTGCGCCTTGATGTTGTTGCGGCGCTTCACGTATTTCTTGTATACGGGATGCGGAACGAGCCGCTCGACCCGGACGACGACGGTCTTGTCCATCCGGTCGCTGACGACCACCCCCACCTTCCTTTTCTGGATCCCACGGGTACCCATCGCATCCTCCGCCGTCATGTCAGACCGCCTTCCCTTCCGTCTTCGCCTGCAGGAACGTGATCACCCTGGCCAGGTCCCTCCGCCGGTTGCGGATCAACATCTTGTCGTCCAGGGCGGACGCGCTTCGTTTCATCTTCAGCCGGAAGATCTCGTCCCGGAGCTCGCGCTCCTTCTGGCGAAGCTCTTCCGCCGCCAGGTCCCGCGCTTCCTTCTTCTTCATCGCCTTATGCCTCTCTCGCCAGGAATTTCGTCTGGATCGGAAGCTTGTGCCCCGCCAGCCGGAACGCCTCCCTCGCGGTGGCCTCGTCGACCCCCTCGATTTCATAGAGGACCAGGCCGGGCCGCACGACGCACACCCATTCCTCCGGGGCGCCCTTTCCCTTCCCCATGCGCGTCTCGGCGGGCTTCTTGGTGATCGGCTTGTCGGGGAAGATCCGGATCCAGATCTTGCCGCCGCGCTTCACGAAGCGGGTCATGGCGACGCGGGCGGCCTCGATCTGGCGGGAGGTGATCCAGCCCGCGGTGGCCGCCTTCACGCCGTAATCCCCGAAGTTCAATTCGTTTCCCGCCTGCGCCGCGCCGCGGCGGCGGCCCTTCATCGTCTTGCGGAACTTTACCCTCTTGGGGGCGAGCATCGATCCCGTTCTCCTATTCGTTGATGGCCGGGGAGGAGGGCGCCTGCGGCAACACCTCGCCCTTGTAGATCCATACCTTCACGCCGATGATCCCGTAGGTGGTGCGCGCCTCCGCGACGCCGTATTCGATGTCGGCCCGTACGGTGTGCAGCGGGACGCGTCCCTCCCGGTACCATTCGGTGCGGGACATCTCCGCGCCGCCCAGGCGTCCGGCGACCTGGATCTTGATCCCCTTGGCGCCCAGCTTCATGGAGGAGAGGACCGTCTTTTTCATGGCCCGCCGGAAAGCGATCCGCCGCTCCAGCTGCATCGCAACGTTTTCCGCGGTCAGCTGGGCGTCGGTTTCGGGACGCCGGATCTCGACGATGTTGATCGAAACCTCCTTCGTCGTGAGTTTCAGGAGGTCCTTTTTCAGGTTTTCGATCTCCGCGCCCTTTTTCCCGATGACGATGCCCGGCCTCGCCGTCGCGATGAGGATGTTGACACGGTTGCTGCGGCGTTCGATCTCGATGGAGGACACCCCCGCATGGTTCAGGCGGCCCTTCACGTAGCGGCGGATCCGCAGGTCCTCCTGGAGCTGGGACGCGTACTCCTTTTCGGAGTACCAGCGCGACCGCCAGCTCCTTATGATGCCAAGCCGAAAACCGTAGGGGTTCGTCTTCTGTCCCAATCTATGCCTCCTGGAAGGATCCGGCGCCCGGATCAGGCCTCGTCGACGATGATCGTGATATGGCTCGTCCGCCTCTTGTATTTGTGCGCCCGCCCCATCGGCGCGGGACGGAACCGTTTCTGGGAAGCCCCGCAGTTCACGTAGGCGCTCTTCACGTACAGCATGTCCACGTCGATCACGCCGGTCTGCCCCGCGTTCGCGATGGCCGAATCGAGCACTTTCTTCACGGTGGCGGCGGACGCCTTCTTCGCCATGGAGAGGATCGTCCGCGCGTCGGAGATCTTCTTTCCCCGGATGAGGTCCACCACCAGGCGCGCCTTTCTCGGGGAGACGCGCATGAATTTCGCGGTCGCGGTCGCTTCCATTCCCGGTTCTCCTCCTGATTCGCTCTTACTTCTTGATCTTGGCCTTGCGGTCGCCCGAGTGCCCGTGGAACGTCCGCGTGGGGGAGAACTCTCCCATCTTGTGTCCCACCATGTTTTCCGTGACGAAGACCGGCATGAACTTCCGGCCGTTATGGACGGCGAAAGTGTACCCCACCATGTCGGGGGTGATGGTCGACCGGCGGGACCAGGTCTTGATGACCTTCTTGTCCCCGGTTTCCACGGCCTTGGCGACCTTCCGCGCAAGCCCTTCCTCCACGTACGGTCCCTTCTTGATGGATCGCGCCACGTCCTGGCCCCTTTTCCGTTATTTTCCGCGCCGTTTGACTATGAACTTGTCGGTCCCGGGGTTCTTGCGCGTCCTGTACCCCTTGGTCGGCTTTCCCCAAGGCGTGCAAGGGTGCCGTCCTCCGGAAGACCGCCCCTCGCCCCCGCCCAGGGGGTGGTCGACGGGATTCATCGCGACGCCCCGGACGGTCGGGCGGACCCCCTTCCAACGGCTGCGTCCCGCCTTCCCCAGGGAAACTTTTTCATGATCGAGGTTTCCGACCTGGCCCACCGTGGCCATGCATTCCATGAACACGAGCCGCACCTCCCCCGAAGCGAGGCGCAGGTGGGCGTACTGCCCTTCCTTGGCGAGGATCTGGGCGACCGCTCCCGCCGATCTGGCGAGCTGCCCGCCTTTCCCGACCTTCAATTCGATGTTGTGGATGAGCGTCCCCACGGGGATGTTCCGTATCGGCAGCGCGTTGCCCGGCTTGATGTCCGCTCCGGCGCCCGCCATGACCGTGTCTCCCACGGACAGGCCGCTGGGGGCGAGGATGTACCGCTTCTCGCCGTCCGCGTAGTGAAGCAGCGCGATGCGGGCGGAGCGGTTCGGGTCGTACTCCAGCGCAGCCACCTTCGCGGGGATCTCCTGCTTGTTGCGCTTGAAATCGATGATCCGGTACTTGCGCTTGTGCCCGCCCCCGCGGTGCCAGACCGTGATCTCCCCGAAATTGTTCCTCCCGCCGCTGCTCGAAAGACTTTCCGTGAGGGCGCGCTCCGGCTTCTTCGGCGTCAGGTCCTCCGTGGTAAGGACCGTCATGCCCCTTCGCCCGGGGGAAGTCGGCTTGTACTTTCGGATGCCCATCGCTACACTCCTTCGAAAAACTCGATCTTGTCGCCCTCTTTCAGGGTGACGACCGCCTTTTTCCAGCCCGGGCGCAGCCCCACGGTGCGCCCCCGCCGCTTCGTCTTCCCCGCCACGTTCATCGTGCGGACATCGACGACCTTCACCTTGAAATGCTTTTCCACCGCTTCCCGCACCTCTTTCTTGTTGGCGCGGAAATCCACGGCGAACAGGACCGAATTCGCCACCCCCTTCAAAAGGGTCGATTTCTCGGTGATCAGGGGCCGCTTGATGACGTCGGAGAGGTTCATTTTCCGAGCACCTCGGAGATTTTCTCGAGCGCCGTGCGCGTCAGCACGAGCTGTTCGTACGACAGGACGTCGTACACGTTGAGGGCCGTCACCGGGAGCGTCTTGAACCCTTTCAGGTTCCTCACGCCCAGCGCGAGGTTCTCCGGCGAACCGTCCACGACGAGGAGCGCGTTGGTCAGCCCCAGGGCGGACGCCACCTTGAGGAATTCCCGGGTCTTGGGGGACGGCAAGGAGAGGTCGTCCACGAGGACGATCCGGTTCTCCTTCGCCCGGGCGCTGAGCGCGCTGCGCAAGGCCGCCCTCATCTCCTTCCGGTTCACCTTCAGGCCGTAGCCCCGGGGATGCGGGCCGAACACGGTGCCGCCCCCCCGGAGAAGCGGGGAACGGCTGGTCCCCATCCGGGCGCGTCCCGTCCCCTTCTGCCGGAACGGTTTCTTGCCGCCGCCGGAAACGTCCTTGCGGGTCTTGGTGTCGTGCGTCCCGGCCCGGCGCGCCGCCAGCTGCGCCGTGACCACGTGCTGCAGCAGGTGCGTCTTCACCTCGGCGCCGAACACGGCGTCGGGAAGCTCCACCGACCCGGCGGCTTTCCGCTCCTTGTCCACGATTTCGACGGTAGCCATGTCGTTGCTCCTCGCGAAACCCTTAATTGCCTTGCTTCTTGACGGCCCGGCGGACATAGACCAGGCTGTTCTTCGCCCCGGGAACCGCGCCCCGGACGAGGAGCAGGTTCTTCTCCGGTTGAACCCCCACGACCCGGAGATTGAGGATCGTGACCCGTTCGTTGCCGTAGTGACCGGCCATCTTCATGTTTTTGATGACGCGGGAAGGATAGGCGGAGGCGCCGATCGACCCGGGCGCCCTGTGGAACATGGAGCCGTGCGTGGCGCGGCCCCCGCGGAAATTCCACCGCTTGATGACCCCGGCGAACCCGCGGCCCTTCGTGTGCCCCATCACGTCGACGACGTCGCCTTCCTTGAAGATGTCGACCTTGATCTCGGAACCGACGTCCAGGGGATCGCTTCCCTCGATGCGGATCTCCTGGAGCGCGCGGAACGTTCCTTTCCCCGCTTTCTGGAAGTGCCCCAGCATGGGCTTGCCCGCCTGATGGGCCTTCATCTGGAGAAACCCGATCTGTACCGCGTCGTAGCCGTCGTCCCGCGACGTCTTGCGCTGGATCACGGTGCAAGGCCCGGCCTCGATCACGGTGACGGGAATGACCTTCCCTTCCGTGTCGAACACCTGGGTCATACCCAGTTTCTTTCCCAATATTCCGGTCATCATCGTCGGCACCCGCTTCCGTTCTCGGTCGTTTTCGTCCGTCCGCTACAGCTTGATCTCCACTTCCACGCCCGCAGGCAGATCGAGTTTCATCAGCGCGTCGATCGTCGCCCCGGGAGGTTCATGGATATCGAGAAGCCTCTTGTGCGTGCGGATCTCGAACTGCTCGCGGCTCTTCTTGTCCACGTGCGGCGAACGGTTCACCGTGAACCGCTGGATCTGGGTCGGAAGGGGGATCGGGCCCGCGACCTTCGCTCCCGTCTGCCTGGCCTTTTCCACGATTTCGCTCGTCGCCTTGTCCAGCAGCTTGTAATCGAACGCCTTCAACCGGATGCGGATCTACTGATGCTCGATCACCACGTCGATACCCCCCTCTTCGCCGCTATTCCGTGATCT
>JAJZRM010000176.1 GCA_021802685.1 Deltaproteobacteria bacterium
AGATCCCGCGAGCATCTTTCGCCGATCACCGTATGGGTTTTTATGACATCGAACTCTTCCGGCGTGAGGGGACCCTGCTTCAAGAGAATACTGTCCGGTATCCCGACCTTCCCGATATCGTGAAGAACGCTGGCGAACGTGATCGATTCGACGAACTCCGCCGGCATTTTAAGCGCCTCGGAGATTCTTTTCGAATACAAGCCGATCCGCTTGATATGTTTCCCCGTTTCCGTATCCCTGTACTCCGCGACCCCCGCGAGGCGCTCGACGATCTCCTTGCTTGCGGAATGGACCAGCCTCAACGCTCCACCCAGCTCCCTGGTCCGGAGATCCACGGTCTTTTCAAGCGTAACGGTGTAGTTTTTTTCGATCTGTTTCAGCCGGTGATGATCGAGCGCTTTTCTTACCGTGTGGGCGAGATATTCCGGCTTGTACGGTTTCATGAGGAAATCGAATGCGCCGTTCCGAATCGCATCGATCGCCACATCCACTTCCGCATAAGCGGTCATCATGATGACGGGAAGTTCGGGGTTGAACGAATGGATCCTCTCCAGCAACTGGAGCCCGGTGACCCCCGGCATCATGATGTCCGTCAAAACCGCGGAAACGCCGTATTCCTGGAGCTTCGTCAACGCATCCATCGCATTGCCGCACGGAAGTACATGGTACCCGTAAACGTTCAATAACCTGGATGTCGATTCCAGAACTGCGCGATCGTCGTCCACAACGAGTATTACGCTTTTTTCAGTCATGGGCATCCAGCACTTCCCTGATCTTTCTTGCCAGTTTTGTCGGCCCGAACGGCTTCTGCAACAACGGCACGCCGGCGGTAAACCCGAGTGAACCGTGGATCCCGTCGAATGAATACCCGCTCATGAAGATCACCTTGAGGGCCGGGTTCAACTTGCGCATCTCTTCGAACGCTTCCTTGCCCCCCTTCCGCGGCATGACCAGGTCCAGAACGGCGAGAGCGATCCCTGCACTCCCGTTCCTGATGAAACAGTCGATCGCCTCTTCCCCGTTCCGGGCAACGAGGACGTCATATCCCAGTTCCTTCAAAAACCGTTCACTCATGACCCGTATGGCTTCCTCGTCTTCCGCAAGAAGGATCGTTTCCTTCCCCCCGCGTACGATTTCTTCCTCGCGGCTCTCCGGGACGGCGGCCGGCGGAGCATCGATCGCGGGCAGGTATACCTTGAACGCCGACCCCTTGCCCGGTTCGCTGTAGATGTGGATGAATCCGCCGTGCTGCTTGACGATTCCGTACACCACGGCAAGTCCCAGGCCCGTTCCCTGGTCCGGCCCCTTCGTGGTGAAGAACGGATCGAACACCCGCCCGCGCGTTTTCTCGTCCATCCCGACCCCCGTATCGGAAACCGAGAGCACGGCGTACCTTCCCGTCCTCATGTACGGGTTCTGCCGGACGTACTCCTCGTCCAGATCCGCGTCGCCGGTTTCGACCACGAGCCGTCCGCCTTTCGGCATCGCATCCCTGGCGTTCAGGCAAAGATTCATGAGCACCTGTTCGATCTGCCCGTGATCGGCGTTTATGGTCGGAACATTCTTTTCCAGGGAGGTTTTCACCTCGATATGTTCGCCCACCACCTTGCAGATCAGCTTCATCAATCCCTCGACCAGTGTGCTCAAGTTCATATGGACCGGCTCGATGACCTGGCGGCGGGAGTACGCCAGGAGTTGCCTTGTCAGCTTCGCCGCGCGTTCCGCGCAGCGCATGATCTCGTCGAAATCCCGCAACGCCTCTTCGTCGCCCGCGACCCGGTCGTGCAAAAGTTCTCCGAATCCGAATATTCCCGTCAGGGCGTTGTTGAAGTCGTGCGCGATGCCCCCCGCGAGCGTTCCCACCGCCTCCATCTTCTGGGCCTGCCGGAGCTGGTCCTCCAGCTTGCGGTGTTCGGTCAGGTCCCGTTTCATTTCCACGACATTGAGAATCTTGCCGTCGTCGTCGATCAACGGAAAGGTTCGCAGGTCCCATATCCTGCCGTCCGGCCTCGTGACCGTCATGTTCGCGGGTTTTCCGGTCTCGAAGGTCCGCACCACCGGGCAGGGGTCGCATCGCCTTGTCGCGCCGCACCAAAGGGCATAGCAGTGCCGTCCGACGATCCGGTCCGGCATATCATCGGCGTCCGCGGCCACGGCCCTGTTGGCCCAGAGTATTTTCAAATCCTTGTCCAGGCGCACAAGGTTGTCGGGGATGGCGTCCAGCAGATCATGGAACTCCTGCGAGAGCAGTCGATATTCCCTCTCGCGCGCGCGAAGCGACTCCTCCGCCAGCTTTTTCTCCTTGCGGAGGCGTTTCTGTTCCAGCCCGTTGAGGACGGCCTGGCCAAGCCGCCGGACGTGCTCCTTGATGACATAGTCCCAGGCCCCGGCCTTCATGCACTCCACGGCCGTGTCTTCGTTCATGGAGCCCGTGACGATGATGAAGGGGATATCCGGGGCGCGTTCCTGCGCCAGCTTCAGCGCGGCCAAACCGTCGAAATGCGGGAGCTTGTAGTCGGACAGGATGATGTCGGGCCGGAACGTTTCCAGCGCCGCGAGAAAGTCCTCCCGCGACTCGACGCGCAGGAATTCGCTTCCGGGCAGTACCTGCCTTACCTCGCGCTCGCCCAGCTCGGCGTCCGTGGGAAGGTCCTCGACGATCAGGACCCGTGTCGTTTCATCCATCACCCATCCTCGGCGACTGGTTCACCAGCAGCCAGTAGAGGCCCAGTTGGCTCATGGCGTCGATGAATGCGTTGGAATCCACGGGCTTCACCACGTAGCTGTTCGCGCCGAGCGTATAGGCCGTCTGGATGTCCGGGTTCTCCCGCGAAGACGTCACGACCACCACCGGAATGGAACGGGACCGCTCGTCCGTCTTGATCTCCTTCAACACCTCGAGACCGTTCAGCTTCGGCATCTTGAGGTCGAGGAGGATCACCTTCGGCGGGCTGGAAACGTCCCTGCCCTCGTACGCTCCGCGGCAGAAGATGAAATCCAGGGCCTCCACGCCGTCCCGCACCACGAAGAGCGGGTTGGCGATGTGCTGCTTCCGGATCGCCCGGACGGTCATCTCCGCATCCCGCGGATCGTCCTCCACCAGCAGGATGTCCACCATGTCCGATTTATCCAAAGTCAGCCTCCTCCTCCCATCGTGAAATGGAACGACGCGCCCATTCCCGTCGCTCCCTCGGCCCACACCCGGCCGCCGTGGCGGTGGATGATGCGCTGGACGATGGCCAGGCCGACGCCCGTGCCATCGAACTCCGTCGTGCTGTGCAGGCGCTGGAACACCCCGAAGAGTTTATCGACATATTTCATGTCGAAGCCCGCCCCGTTGTCCCGTATGGAATATACGCTCTCGCCGTCCACCTGTCCGCAGCCCACTTCGATCACGGCCCGTTCCTTCCCGGAAGAGAACTTCACCGCGTTCGATATCAGATTCGTCCAGACCTGGCGGATCAGGGGCGCGTCTCCGACGGCGGCCGGGAGGGGGCCTACGTGGAAATCGATCCGCTCCCGGCCCTCGGGATCCGTCAATTCGAAAAAGATCGACCTGGCCAATGCCGCCATGTCGATCCGCGAAAAATGCATGGCCGTCCGGCCGACGCGCGAGAAGGCCAAAAGGTCGTCGATGAGATCCCCCATGGTCCTGGCGCTCTCGCTGATGACGGAGCAGACGCGCTTTCCTTCCGCGTCGAGGCGCGGCTCATGGTCCTCGAGCAGGATGTTGCTGTAGCCGTCAATCGCCCGAAGCGGCGCGCGAAGATCGTGGGACACGGAATAGGAGAAGGCTTCCAGCTCCTTGTTCGCCGCCTCGAGTTGGGCGGTGCGCTCCCGAACCCGTTCTTCCAAGTCGGCGTTCAGTTGGCGGATCTCCTCTTCGGAACGCTTGCGGTCGGTGATATCCACCGACAAAATGAAAACCCCTTCGGGGACGGGTTGTATGCTCAAATCGAACCAGCCTTTCCGGCCATCGGGAAAAACAAACCCATTCTCCATATGATGAGCAATCCGTGTTTCCAGGCATTTCCGTATTTCGGTAAACACTTCCGTGGCTTCGATGCCGGGCCACATGTCCATGTATCTCTTCCCCAGCAGTTCCTCTTTCGGACGGCGATTATGTTTTTCCGCCGCATCGTTGATGTAGATATAGCGCCAATCGTTGTCGATGATCTGGCACCCTTCCATCATGTTGTCCAAAGTCGCACGCAGGCGACGTTCACTTTCCCGCAGGGATTCCGTTCTCCGAGCCAGGTCGGCCGTTCGTTCGACGATCCGCTCCTCCAGGTGGTTTTTGGCGGCGTTGACGGCCGCCAGCGCCGCCGCCGCCCGCCGGTTGGCTTTCCTCAGACGCTCGTGGGTGAGGGAAAAAAGCGCGCCCATCACCGTAAATAATCCCATCGAGAGGGATGACGCGGACCGCTCCAGGGTGAACGAATATCTCGTGGGGATGAAAAACCACCAGACGACCACCGTGGAGATGACGGTCGCCGCCAAGCCTGCCCGCATGCCGCCCAACCAGGAGCTGAAAAAAACGGCGGGATAGAAGAGGAACCAGACGTAAGGATAAATCGCTTCCCAAAAAAACCATTGAAGAGCGAAAGCCGCCAGGGGAATCAACAAGGCGGGTATCAGGCGCCCGGTGCCGGGTGCGCCAAGGACATCGCCGGAATTTTCTCCCGCATTCAAGGCCACAACCCTGCCGTTCACCTCCACTTCGGTTCGATGTTCCTTCTCAACGAACGCCGCGGAGCAACCCGGTGAACCCGCCCGTCCTTGCCGTCCTTGAAGGATTGATTCAAACCAAGTTGAGTGACATCAGTTTCCTCCGCGATGGTCCGTGCGTCAAGGGGTTTACCCCCGTGTCCCGCCGCGCGCCTCTCATAAACTCTACCCTTTCATGCTTGCCAGAAATTCCCCGTACTTCTTGTCCTCGTCCAGGATATGGTGCGAAAACCAGTCTCTTAAAAACACCAGCGTGCTGATCGGGAGGCAGGCATCTCCCTTGGAGTAACTCTCCCGCAACTCCTTGACTTGCGACACGAAGAATTCATGCTCCTTCTTCTGATGGGAGAGTCCTGAGAAGCCTGCGTTCTCGAGCAGTTTTTCCTCTTCGGTAAAATGATACCTGACATAATCGTCGGCCATCTTTAACCCGCGTTCGATGACATCCCTCCCCCTGTTTCCCCCCGCGGCTCCTTCCAACTTGGCAAGATAATCGAAAAATTTCTTGTGATGTTTGTCCATCTCTTCGATTCCGGTGCGAAAACCATCTTTCCAAGTCAACGAGCTCATGCCGGGCCTCCTGCCTTCATCTTATTCATCGGTTGGACGATGCTGTCCCATCCCCCCTTCCATTCCTATCGACATAAACAGGAAATATCTTCAGTAACAATTAAACGGCGGGGGACGAGGGTCAGGGCCCCTTGGAAAACCGTATGCAAGGAGGCGCATGGCGCCTCCGTCAAGCTGCCTTTGCGAGGTACCGCTCGATCGACTTCATTTGCGCAGCCCAACCCTCCTCGTGCATCCGGTACGCCTCCGCGCGGCGCGCGGCCGGTATCCCGTCAAAGCCCGATTCCACGAGGGAGAGAAGCGTGTCGCCGGCGACTTCCTCCAGTTCGCACTCCACGAGCGTCGTCGGCTCGGCGGAATAGTCCACATCGGGGTCCACCGCGTAAGGATGCCAGCGCCACGAGAACAGGCGCTGGGGCTCGATCCGATCGACGGTCATCTCGAACGGCAATCCCTCGTACTCCTTTTCCGTAATCGTTCCTTTCACGGAAGCGCCCGGCGCGAACGCACCGGCCAGCTTCACGCCGAACCATGCTCCGAATTCCTCCGCGTCCGCGAGCGCATGCCAGGCGCGCGCGAGGGGGACGCGAAGGAACGCCTTCTCCTCGATGCGATCGGGGATCCTTGCACTCATATGCGACCTCCATATCGGAAGGTCGATGACCTTGGAGGGTTAATACCTGGGGCCGGGGGAGGGAGCGGAGGTGGACGCCTCCCCTGCCTCGCGGCGCGTGCTGCCGATGGCGGGTGCGGGCCCCTCGTAGTCGCCCATGGCCGACCGGGAATTGGTGGCAAACGTCTCGAAGGCCAGCAAGATGTCGATGAGCCTCTCCGCGTCAAAGACCCCCTCCTTGCCGTATATCATGTACCTGAGCGCCTCCTTCATCTTGGGGGATGGGTCCGTAAGCAGCCGCTTGGCGATGTAGGGGTAGGCCTCGTCGACGATGGCAAAGTCGGGGTTGCCCACCAGGGCGATGCCCTCCAGCACGCCGATGGCTCGGATGATGAGCGCACTGCAGCGGGCAAGGGGCCGAGTCAGCGACAAGCTCGATCCCATGGCCTGCGCCGGGCTCTACTCACAAGTAGG
>JAJZRM010000177.1 GCA_021802685.1 Deltaproteobacteria bacterium
GTAGTCGAGGCCCCGGACCATCCGCGGGTTCCTGGAATACGGGATCCCCGCGGCGTCGAGGGAGGTTTCCACCGCTGCGAAATGGTCCCGGCACGCCCCGCACAGGGAATCGAGGATCGAGGGGGCGTCCGCGGTCGCCCGGATGCACCGTTCCGCCTTGCAGTCGAGGACCCTCAGCGGGTTCCGGACCCGGCGGCGCCGGCAATCGTCGCACAGGTCGGCGTCCTTGCCCGCGAGGAACTCCGCGAGCCGTTCGTTGTACCCCGGCCGGCACTCGGGATCTCCCAGGGAATTGATCTCCAGGGAAACCCCCGCAAGGCCCGCGTCCCGGAGGAACCCGTGAAGGAAGGCCATCGCCTCGGCGTCGGCGTACGGGGACTCGGAGCCGAACAGTTCCGCTCCGAACTGGTGGAACTGCCGGAGGCGTCCCTTCTGCGGGCGCTCGTGGCGGAACATCGGCCCGGCGTAGAACAGCCGGACCGGCCACTCCCCCAATTCGGCCCGGTGCGCCAGGACCGAGCGGACCACCGGGGCGGTCCCCTCGGGCCGCACCGTCAGGCTTTCCCCCGACCGGTCGGAGAAGGTGTACATCTCCTTTTCCACGATGTCCGTCGTTTCCCCGACCGCGCGGGCGAACAACTCGGTCCGCTCGAGCAGCGGCGTCCGGATCTCGCGGAAGCCGTACCGGCCCGCGTGCGAGCGGAAGGACGCCTCGAGCGCGGCCCACCGCGCGGACTCGGGGGGTAGGATGTCCTTCATCCCCCGGACGGTTGCCAACGTCATGGAAATTTCTGGGGGTCGGCCAGGTAGACGACGTTCCGGGTGGACTCCTTCCCGCGGTACATGGCCTGGTCCGCGAGGTTCAGCAGGTGCTGCTTCGTGGTCGCGTGCTCGGGGAACGCGGCGATCCCGATGGAGATCGTCAGCCGGATGTCGAGCCCCATGGACTGCACGAGATGTTCGGACGCAACCGCTTTCCGCATCCGTTCCGCGACCATCATCGCTTCCTCCGCGTTCGTCTCCACGAGAAGGACGACGAATTCGTCCCCGCCGTACCGGGCCACGGTGTCGGAATCGCGGACGCAGGACCGCAGCACCGCCCCCACCTCCATGAGGGCGCGGCTCCCGACGAGATGCCCGTGGGCGTCGTTGACCCGTTTGAAGAAGTCGATATCCATGAACAGGACGGAGAAGAAGTTCCGGTACCGCTCGGACCGCTTCATTTCGCGGTCGATCACGACGTTGAGGTACCGGTTGTTGTACAGCTTCGTGAGGTCGTCGATGTAGATCAGGCTTTGCACCTGGGCGTTGCGCTCCGCGTTGATGAGGGACAGGCGCGTCTGGCGCCAGAAGAAATTGAGGAGCGGGCTGTTGATGGCGTCGTTTTCCGGCGCGCCCCGCAACCCCACCACGGAGAACACCCGGCTCCCCGGCCCCAGGTCGAAGCGGACCGACAGGAGAAACCGGTTCTCGTCGAGCGGCCACCGGCCCCCCGGCGCCTCCGCTTCGAGCGTTTCCGCGGGGATAACGACCGGGGACGGGGCGGCCTGCCGGATCAGCGTTCCCCCGAAACGCCGCAGGAACGCGGCGGGAGCGCTCTCTTCGGCGAACCCGATGGAGGCGAGGATGTGTTGGGCTCCGTCCTCACCCCCTTCCTGGAACAGGATTCCGAACGTCGCCCCCAGCGCTTCCCGGAACTTTTCGAGGATCGTTCCGGACAAAAGTCCCATGTCCGTCGTGGTGATGATGGGGATGCAGAAATCGAACAGCTCGTCGAGGGACATCCTGCGAAGCAGCCCGTAGCCGGAGAAGAGGTACTTTTCCAGGGACGGCACGAGCGACCCTCCGAGCGTTTCCTCGAACAGGATCTCCGAGGCTCCCCCTTTCAGCGCCTCGAGCACCGAGGGCCCGTCGTCCTTCGCCAGGACCAGGATCAGCGGGGTTTTCGATGCGATGGCGAGAATATCGCCGACGAACGCTTCCGTCTTCCGGTCCTTCGGGAATTTCTGGGCGACGATGACGGAAAAGTTCTCCTTCCGGAGCGCCTCGGCCGCGCCGGTCCAGCCGGAGAAGACGGAAAAATGGACGCCTTTCAGGGAGGAAACCCGGATCTTCGCCTCGATGCTTTTCACGTCGGAGCAGAGGATCAGGACTCTCTGCGTGCTCATTTCCGGGGACCGCTCCTGCGAGCAAAAGTCGCAAAACAGCCAATTCTCACGTAAGCCGCCAAAGGAGCCGCCACCCCCGATTCAGACCTTCCTGCCCGAAAAATAAAGCCTTCCCGTCGGACAAAACCGTAAACGCACCGTTTTTCAACAGAAAACGCTGAGGCGAAGGTACCAGATTTCCCCCGATGAAACAATTGCTATTTTGCGCGACGACCGCCTCGGGGCGGCAGAATGCGGCCCACCCCGCCGGATCCGCGCTGCGGGAACCGTGGTGCGGGAGGAAGAGCACCCTGCGTTCGCCCGCGGCGGCGCTCGACCGGCCCCAGGCGGCGGGTCCTCCCTCGACATCTCCGGGAAGCCACACCGACAGCGCGCCGAAGCGCAATTCCAGTATAGTTCCCCGTTCGTTCGGGTCGACCGCGGAGGGAATATCCCTTGGAGCGCGTACGATCGCCTCCGCGCCGCCGAAATCCGCGCGGAAACCGGCGCGCACGGCGCGAATTATCCCGGGAAACGAAGATACCGCCTTGCCGAACGCCGCTTTCGGGACCCCCTCCGGAAGCCAGATTTCCTCCACCGGGAGGGAGGACAGCACCGCCGCCGCCCCTCCGTAGTGGTCTTCGTGGGGGTGGGTCAGGACGAGAACGCCGATCCCGCGGATCCCCCGGCTCCGGAGATACGGCAGGACCGCCCGCTCTCCCGCGTTCCCCCGGAGAGCGCTTCCGCAGTCGATGAGCATATGGTTGCCGCACGGAAACGTTACGAGGGTGGCCGCCCCTTTACCCACGTTCAGCGCGGTGAGCCGGAAATCGTTCCCCGGCAGGGCGAGATACGGAAGGTGAAGCCATCCGAGAAACAGGGCCGAGGCCGCGATCGGGACCGGCCAAGGTTTCCCTCCGCCGCGCAACCGGAGGACCGTTCCCGCCACGGCGGCCGCAACGGCAAGGGACGGGGCCGCGACGCCGGAAGGGGGGACGGGGAAGCATCCGGCGCCGGATCCCGAAACCGTGTCCAACAGGGAAAGCGTCCATGTGAGCCCTTCCGCGGCGATGCGGACGAGAGGACCCATCGCGTCCATTCCGAAAGCGCCTCCGGCCACGGCGAGGCACGCCCCCGCCACGCCCGCCGTTCCCAGGATCGGGCCGAACAGGACGTTCCACAGGACGGCTCCGGAAGGAACCGACTGGAAGAAAGCGGCCGAAACCGGCAGCGTGCCGAAGAACGCCACCGTGGAAGCGACCGCCGCCTCCCTGCCCCATCGCCACGCCCTTCGCTTCCATCCGCCCCCGTCCTCCGCGGACGGGACGGCGCAGTTGGCGATCAGGAAAAAGGTCGCCCCGTACGAAAGGAGGAACGAGGCGGAAAACAGTTCCAGGGGGGAGAACACGAGGGTGAGGATCAGCATCGCGGACCAGGCCATGCCGGGGGCGCGCACTCCGAACCTGCGCCAGGCAAGGACGGACAGTGTGATCATGCCGGCGGATCGGACGGCGGGGACCGGCGCCCCTGCGAGCAGGACGTACGCCCAGCAGGCGGGCAGGGAAAGGACGGCAGGCAGGAGATTCAGGTCGGGCGTTCCATGGCGCCGCCGGACGGCCCACAGCGCGACCCGGAGAAGGAAGACCGCGATGACGTGGAACACCGCGACGTTCACCCCCGAGATGGCCATCAGGTGGGCCAGCCCCGTTCTTCGCAGCAGGGACACCATGGGATGGGAAGGAGGCGGCGACTCCCCGGTGGCCAACGAGAGAAGATACAACGCGCCGTCCGTTTCGCCGGCGTGCCGTTTCACCCAATCATCGACCCGGCGCCGGGTCCGGGCGAAAAGAGCGGATACGCGCCCGGCCGAGGGATCGCCGGGGAGGAAGACCGCCTTGGAAGCGTCGGCGGAAAAGGCGTACCGGGCTCCGTTCGCCATGGCGGTCCATTCCCGGGGAATGTCCCCGGGATTCCCGGCCCCGCCCGCCGGATGAAGGCGTCCCGAAGCGCGCAGCACGGCCGGGAACGATACCGGGCGGTCCGGGTTCCGGACGTACAGCAGGACCGTTCCCAGCGGACAGGAGCCCGGCTCGCCGGCGCGGGAAACTACCGTTCCCTCCGCGATCCCCGACCAGCCGCCGTCGGCGGCGCGGAGATTCGAAACCCTCCCTTCCAGGAGGACCTCGTTGTCCAGGTACGGAAGGACCTTCGCCGGATCGACGAAGGGAATTCTCCCCGCCGCGAGAGCGCCGCACAACGCGGCCACGGCGGACGCGGCGGCGAGAACGCGAACCCGCGGGGCCACGAGCACGATGGCGGCAAGCAGCAGGAATCCGGCGACGGCCGTTCCGGCCGGCCCGGCGGCCAGGGAAAGGAAAAAGCCGGCGGAATGCGCAAGGAGCAGGAGGTAGAGGCCGCCCTGGCCGCGGAAGGGGTGGTCCATGGGCTACCCTTACGGCAATTCCCGTTCCGCGGGCAAAAATTACCGCAAGGGGCGCTGCCCTCGCACGAGCACCTCCCCGTTCGGGGACGCCTCGTTCGCCGTCCATGGCTCACTTCGTCTGCGGGTTTTCCTCGCTCCCGGCCTCCTTGCATGCAGCCTCATCCCTGACGGGCAGGGAGGCCCTAATGCCGAGGCGGGCATGGATGCCCCCGGGTTCCGATGCCTCGGCCTCAGGGGAGGTCTCGTGCTCGGGGCACCCCTTGCGGCGATTTTGTCCGCGTGAACGGGGCCGGGCGGGTTCGCGCGGAAAAGCGGTCAGCCGCCGAGGGCGGCGCGGGCGCGGCGAACGCGGTGAAACGTCACGGCGAACCGGTGGGCCTCGTCCCGGATCCTCATCAGCAGGTGGAGGACCGGGTCGTTCTCCGGCAGGTGCAGGGGGTTCTTCCTCCCCGGAAGGAAAACGCGCTCGCGGAAGACCTTCTCCCCTCCTCGTACCCGTTCCTTGGCAAGGGAGATCACGGGAATCGACTCCTTCCCGGCGGAGCGCATGGCCGCCCCGGCGGAGGAAAGCTGTCCCTTCCCCCCGTCGATCACGACGAGGTCCGGCATCCCCCCGAAATCCTCATCGTGGCCGAACCGCCGGCGCACGACCTCTTCCATCATCGCGAAATCGTCAGGCCCTGCGACCCCGCGGATCGTGAACTTCCGATACCACTTCTTCGCGGGCCTCCCCCCGATGAAGGCGACCATCGAACCCACGCCTTCCGTTCCGGAGAGGTTGGAGATGTCGTACCCTTCGATACGGACCGGAGGGGAAGGAAGGGAGAAGACCGACGCCATCCGTTCCGAGAGCCGCCGGTACGCCCCCTCCTTTTCGCGTTGCATCCTCGCGCTCTCCTCGGCGTTCCTGCCCGCCAGTTCCACCAGCCGAGCGCGCTCCCCCTTTTCCGGAACCCGGAGGTGAACTACCCGCCCCGCCCGCTCGGAAAGGACCGCCGTGAGCGCCGCGCGATCCGGAAGGGGGAACGGCAGGAGGATCTCCCTGGGGAAATACGCCCCTTCCGCGTAATGCTGCAGCAGGAACGAGGACATCGCCTCCTCCTCCGCTCCCTCCCACCGAAAGTGGCGCTGGTGGGCGTCGGTAAGCCGGCCGCTCCGGAGGTAGAGGACCGCCACCGTCGCGGACGCGCCTTCCCGGTGCCATCCCGCGGCGTCCACGTCCCCTTCCACCGCGCGGACGACCCGCTGCCGCGTGAGGGTCCTGGAGACGACCGCGATCCGGTCGCGAAGCTTCGCCGCTTCCTCGTACCGCATCGACCGGGACAGCTCCCCCATCTCCTCCTTCCAGGACGAGAGCAGCCCCTTGTATTCGCCGCGCAAAAAGCGCATCGCGTTGCCGACCACGGGAAGGTACGCTTCGGGCGGGATCATCCCCGCGCAGGCGCCGAGGCACCGCCCCATCTGGTAGTTGAGGCACGGACGGCGGCGGAGGGAGAACTTTTTCCGGGAACAGGAGCACAGCGGGAACAGCCGGAGCAGCTCCCGGAGCGTCTCCCGGATCCCCCGCGCGGAGGAGTACGGGCCGAAGTACGCCGCCCCGTCGCGCGCCGCCCGCCGGACCAGCTCGGGCCGCGGGAACGCCTCGTTCCGGTCGATCCGCAGGAGCAGGTACTCCTTGTCGTCCCGGAAGAAGATGTTGAAGGGGGGGCGGTGGCGCTTGATGAGCGTGTTCTCGAGGAGCAGCGCCTCCTTCTCCGTGGCGGTGACGATGCACC